>JBBIPI010000171.1:0-3596 GCA_037442985.1 Clostridiales bacterium | reverse complement strand
CGGCCGCCGTCGCCCCGGCCGGAGCCCCCCCTAAGCTGGCCGCGTCTCCCCGCTGCCGGGCCACCACCGCCAGCACTAGCACGGCCGCGGTCACCGCGAGGAAGAGTCCCATCCACACCGCGCGCTCCCAGCCCTTCACCAGCTCCACCCCTCAGGCTGAAGGCCCCTGGCCCGGGCGGGTTGCCGCCGTGGGCCAGGGGCCTCCGCTCGCCTTTCAGATTCCGGTCACGCCGGCCGGCTCACTCGGCCAGGGTGCCCGCCTTCACCACCGGGCCGTCGCGGTTGGCCTCGGTCAGGTCGAAGGGCATCCCGGGCGGCATCCGGTTGTCGCGCAACCGCGCCCGCAGCACGCTGTTCGCCCAGTCGCCCGGCTTGATGATGGGCACGCACTCGCCGCTCACGCAGTCGGCGCCCTTCAAGATGTCCTCGTACTTGCCCAGCCCCATCTGGTGCACCGAGTTCTCGCTCACCGCGCTGTGGCAGGAGACGCAAGCCTGCGTGTTCTCCGCCCAGTAGTTGGGCTTCGTGAACATCGGCAGGATGTCCGCCTCGAAGGAGCCCTTGTAAGTCTTGCCGTCCTCGGCGGTGTACTCGAACTCGCCGTTGGGCGCGCCGGCGTCCACCCAGGCGCCCAGCAGGTTCACGGCCCGGATCTTGCCGCCCCCGCTGCCGTCGACCGTCGGGCCGTCGCGGTTGGCCTCGGTCAGGTCGAAGGGCACCCCAGGCGGCATCCGGTTGTTGCGCAGCCGCGCCCGCAGCTTGCTGTTCTCCCAGTCGCCCGGCTTGATGATGGGCACGCACTCGCCGCTCACGCAGTCGGCTCCCTTCATGATGTCCTCGTACTTGCCCAGCCCCATCTGGTGCACCGACTGCTCGCTGACGGCGCTGTGGCAGGAGATGCACGCCTGCGTGTTCGGCGCCCACACGTTGGGCTGGGTGAAGAGCGGCAGGATGTCCTTCTCGAACGTCGCCTTGTACTTCTTCCCGTCCTTGCCCTCGAAGGTGAACGGGTCCTTCTCGGGCGCCCCGGCGTCCACCCACGCGCCGATCAGCTTGACGGCCTCGATCTCGCCCTGTTGCCCGCCGGCCGTCCCCCCGGGCTGCCCCCCGGTTTCCTTGGGCCCGCAGGCCGCCATCAAGGCCGCCACCGCCAGGAAACCGAGGGCCAATACCACTCGTCTCGCCCAGGAACTCATGGATTTCCCACCCCCCGTTACACTTTTGTAACATAGTACGGCGGTGATTATTCAAATCCTTCTCAAGTTCTAAAAATTTTTTTTTAAACGAATTAGGACTCCGGTCCTGATGGATGGGGGACCGCCTTCCCAGCTCAACCTTCCGAGGCGAGGGCCAGGTGGACGAGCACCGGCTGGTGGTCCGAGACGACGTCGGGCAGCACCCGCGTCTCCAGCACCACGAGGCCGCGGGAGACCAGGACGCGATCCGGCGCGGCGAAGAGCCGTCCCCCCGGCGCCCGCAGCGTCAGCGCCTCCTGGCCCGCGTCCGGGGTGGCAGGGATGAAGCGCTCGCGCAGGGGCGCCAGCTCGGGCCGCGCCAGGTCGGCGTTCCAGTCGCCCAGCAGGAGGACCGGGCCGGGCAGCCCCGCCAGCTCCTCGGCCAGGGCCGCCGCCTGGAGCCGGCGGTCGGCGGCCGAAAGGCCCAGGTGCGTGACCACCACGGTTACCTCACCGCCCGGCGTGGCCACGCGGGCGACGATGGCCCCGCGCGGCTCCAGACGGCCGGGAAGGCTGAGGAAGCGGGCCTCCCGCACCGGGAAACGGCTGAGGAGGGCGTTGCCGTACAGCCCCACCCCGCGGCGCAGCGTGGGCGCGAACACCAGCTCCATCCCCAGGGAGCGCGCCAGCCAGCGGCCCTGGTCCTCCAGGCCGCTGCGGAACTGGCGGACGTCCACCTCCTGCAGGGCGACCAGGTCGGCCCGGCTGGTGCGGATCGCCCGCGCCACCGCCGGCAGGTCCACGCGGCCGTCGTCCCGCGCGCCGTGCCGGATGTTGTAGGTGAGGGCCTTGAAGAGGAAGGGCCGCCTGAGCGGCTCCGCGGGCGCGCCGGGTCCCGCCTGGGCGCTGGCGGCCAGCATGCGCACGCCCTCCTGGTGGCGGCGCGCCGGCGCCGGCACGACGAGCCAGCCCAGGAGCCCCACGCCCGCGGTCAAGAGCAGCGCCGGAGCGGCATAACGTCTGACGGCCATGAGAGCGTCCTTCGCCGCCCCTGCCGGCGGCGCCTGCCGGCCCGCGCTACCAATAAGTGTCAGCAACGCGGCAGCAGGAGCGGCGCCCGCGGGCGCGAACTGCGCCCGTCGTGCGGCGAGGAGGTCGAGCAACGATGCGCGTGGCGATGGTCACTTCCTGGCTCCCCCGCTGGTGCGGGATCGCTTTCTACGCGGAGAACCTGGTGGAGGCCCTGCGCGCCGCCGGCGCCGAGGTGCACGTCATCTGCCACACCGATGGGGGACGCCCCGGCGAGCCCCAGGTCCACCCCGTGCTGGACCAGACCAGCCCCACCTGGCACCGGGCGCTGGAACGGGCGGTGGCGGAGGTGCGGCCGGACGTGGTCCACGTCCAGCACGAGTTCGGCCTCTACGCCCTTATGGAGCAGCCGGGCGTGTACGACTTCTCCCCCCGCAACGCCTTCGAGCTGGCCCTGCCTCTGTACCGCTGGCGCCTGGCCGGCCTCCCCGCCGTGGTCACCTACCACTCGGTCTTCTCCCGCCTCACCTACGAGGAGGCCGTCTACTACGACCACGTGATGGCCCTGGCCGCCGCCAACATCCTGCACGAGCCCTACCAGCGCACCCACCTGCCCTACAACCTCGGGCGCGTGCCCGACAACGTCTACGTCATCCCCCACGGGGCGGGGCGCCGGCGGCCGGACCCGGCGCGGGTGCGGGCGCTGCGCGCCGAGCTGGGCCTGGGACGCCGCCCGGTCCTGGGACTGATGGGCTGGTGGGAACCCAACAAGGGGTTCGAGCGGGTCATCGACCTCTGGCCGGAGGTGGTGCGGCGGGTGCCGGAGGCGGTGCTGGTCCTGGCCGGCGAGGCCCGACCCGGCAGCCCCACGGGTCCGGCGACCCGGGACCACTACCTGGCGCGCGTGGCGGCCAGCCCGGCGCGCGACGCCATCCGCGTCGTGCGCGGGACCTTCTCCAAGGAGGAGTACCTGGCGGTGATGGGCACCTTCGACGTGGCCGCCCTGCCCTACCACCACGCCAGCCAGTCGGGGAACCTCGCCCACGCCTATCAGGTGGGCCTGCCCGTGATCGTCGCGGGCCTCGAGGGGCTCAAGTCGTCGGTGGAGGCCAGCCGCGCCGGCCTGGTGGTGAACGACGACGGCGAGCTGCTAGAGGCCATGGTGCGGCTGCTGGCGGATCCCGCCCTGCGGCGCGCCTATGCCGCCGCCGCCCGCCGCTACGTGCGCCGGGTGATCGCCTGGGACCGGGTGGCCGCCCGGCACCTGGAGGTCTACCGCTGGGCCGGGCGCCGGCTGCGCGCGGCCGACGCCTCCCGCCGGTACCTGAAGCACCGCGTGCACGTGTAGCGCGCCGCCGCGGGGGAAAGCTGTGGCCATGAGCGGGAAGCGGT
>JBBIPI010000170.1:0-3678 GCA_037442985.1 Clostridiales bacterium | reverse complement strand
CAAGGTGCTGAGGGCGGCCTTCGCGACGGGGGACGGCGTGCACGTGAACCAGCACTTCGGTTGGTGCCGCCGCTTCGACATCTACGAGGTGTCGCCGGAGGGCTTCCGGCTGGTGGAGTCGCGCCGCCTGGAGCCGGCCGGGGACGACGAGGAGGACAAGATCCGCACCCGCCTTGATGCCGTTCGGGATTGCGCCCTGGTCTACGTGGCGAGCATCGGCGGGACGGCGGCGGCGCGCGTGGTCAACGCCCGCATCCACCCGGTCAAGGTCAAGGAGACGGAGGAGATCGGCGCCGTCCTGGAGCGGTTGCGCCAGGTGCTGGCGGGGACGCCGCCGCCCTGGCTGCGCAAGCTGCTGCGCTCCGGCGGGCCAGCCGGGCCGGAGGAGTTCGCCGGCGCATAAATGAGGAAAGGCCACGCACGCGCGCGGGGGTGATCGCTTTGGCGCAGGACACGGCGAGCGGCGGTTTCCTGGCGGAGCTGATCCGGCAGATCCGGGCCAGCGACCCTTATGGCGGGTTTGACGGGTTGAGCGAGGAGGCGCTCCTCAGGCCCTACCTGCTCACGGCCGAGCGGCGGCAGGCCCTCCCCCTCCTGGGCGACCTCGACCAGGCCACCGAGGGGCGGCTGCGCAACTTCTACCAGGCGGTGGCGGCGGCCATCGAGAAGGAGACCGGGGCGATGGTCAATTACGTGCTGGACCTGAGCCACGAGGGCTTCGGCCGGGTCGTCCTCTTCGCCGGGCGGCTGGTGCTGCTCAGCAAGACGCTGCGGGACGCCCACCGTTTCGGGTTCGCCTCCCGGGAGCAACTGGCCGCAGAGGGGGAGAAGCTGGTGCGGGCGGGCGTGGAGGCGCTGCGGCGCTTCCCCGAGGTGGCGGCGGTCTGAAAAAACCATGTTCGGGAGGGTGGAGAGCGGTGGGGATGAAGATGGTGCGCGCCAGCATCCGGCCGGAGGTCGAGCGGGAGATGGTGCTGGCCCTGGAGGCGGCCGGGTTCCCGGCCCTCACCAAGTCGCACGTCTTCGGGCGCGGCAAGCAGAAGGGCATCATCCAGGAGATCGACCCGCAGATGCCGGGGGAGTACGAGACGGGGGTCAGGCTGGTGCCGACACCCTCGGAGTGCGCGCGGGAGCACCCGCTGAGCAAGGTGGTCCGCTACGTGCCCAAGCGCATGCTCCAGATCCTCGTCCCGGACGAGGCGGTGCAGCCGGTCATCCAGGCCATCATCAGGGTGAACCAGACGGGTTACCCCGGCGATGGGAAGATCTTCGTCTCCCCTGTGGAGGACGCGGTGCGCATCCGCACCGGGGAGCGCGGCGAGGCGGCATTGGGCTGAGGGCAGCGGGAGGGAGGGGACATGGGCGAGCAGGAACGCAAGGCGTGCCTGGGAGCCTGCAGGGAGCCGGAGACGGACCGGGAGGCCCAACGGCGCGTGTGCCACCCCCAGAGGCTGGTACCGGCCGGGCCGCCGGCTGAGGCGACCGACGAGGTGGAGCGGCTGCGGGCAAGGGTACGGCGGCTGAAGGCGGAGGCCGGCCAGTTGAAGATGGACCTCCACGACCTGGCCGAGGGGCTGCCGGAGGGTCTGGAACGGCTAACCGAGCTGGCGGAGCGCACGGCGCTCAAGTACGGCGAGCTGATGGAGGCGCAGCGGCTGCTGGCGCATCTGGAACAACAGTGGTCGGCCGGGTACGCTGGCAGCGCGCCGCCCGCCTGAGCAAGGGGGTGCCCACCGGTGGCCATGCGGATCACGGACGACTGCATCGGCTGCACGGCCTGCGAACCGGAGTGCCCGAACAGGGCCATCTCTGCGGACCCGGCGACGGGGCGCTACCGGATCGATCCGGCCCTGTGCACCGAGTGCGCCGGATTCTACGAGGAGTCCCAGTGCGTCGCCGTCTGTCCGGTGGGCGCCTGCGTGCCGGCCTGAGCGGGCCGGGGCACCGGGCGGGGGCGAGGACGGGGGAGCCGGCATGAAGGTGATGCTGCGGAAGAACCAGGCGGGGCAGCTGGTGGCTTACATCCCCAAGAAGGACCTGGAGGAGGCCGTGGTCGCGGTCGCCCCCGGTGGGGACGGCACCGGCGCGACTTGTGTCATGACCCTGGCCAACGGTCGGCGTCTCCTCGTCGAGCTAGGGGCTGGCGAGCCTCCCCTGCCCGCCACCCTGGAGGCGCGGTGGGTCGACGAGGCCTAGCGGTCGCGGGAGGCGGAGCGGCTCGAGCCGGGGGACACGACGGGAGTGGCGCAGGATGGACGGGGGGCGCCGTAGAGCGATCCAGGGGTTGTTCCTCCTGACTCTCGTGACGATCTTCCCCGCCGCCTGCGGCCTACGGGGGAGGGAGGCGCCCGCGGAGGGAAGCGGGCGGCGCGCCGCGGCCGGGGGCGAGGTGGTCGTGTTCGCTGCGGCCTCCCTGGCCGACGCTTTCACCGAACTGGCCCCGCTCTTCGCGCGCGCGCACGGGGGCGCCCGCGTGACCCTCAACTTCGCCGGCAGCCAGCAGTTGCGCACCCAGTTGGCCCAGGGCGCCCGGGCCGACGTGTTCGCCTCCGCCGATGAGCCCAACATGGAGGAAGCCGTCCGGGCCGGGCTGGTGGAACCCCCCGTGCCCTTCGCGCGGAACCGGCTGGTGCTCGTCGTCCCGGCGGACAACCCGGCCGGCATCGAGGGGCTGGGGGACCTGACGCGAAAGCACCGGCTGGTCCTGGGCGTGCCGGAGGCGCCGTTCGGGAGGTACGCGCGCCAGGTGCTGGCCAGGGCGGAAGGGGTGTACGGACCGGGGTTCGCGCAGGCGGTCCTGGCCAACGTCGTCTCCCAGGAGGCCACGGTGAGGCAGTCCCTGGCGAAGGTGGCGCTGGGCGAGGCCGACGCGGGGTTCTGCTACCGCAGCGACGTGACGGGCGCCGTGGCGTCGCGGGTGAGGGTGCTCGAGATCCCGGAGGAGCTCAACGTGGTGGTCACCTATCGCGTGTCCGCCGTGAAGGGCGCGCCGCACCCGGACCTGGCCCGCGCCTGGGTGGCCTTCCTGCGGAGCCCGGCCGCCCGGGAGGTCCTGCGGCGGCACGGGCTCGAGCCCTTCTGAGGAACGGGGGTGGGCGGCGATGGGGAAGGCGGGCAGGTGGCTGGCGGCCGGGGCGGGGGCGGTCCTCTTCGCGCTGCTCCTGGCGCCGCTGGCGGCGATCTTCCTCAGCCTCACGCCCGGTCAGTTCCGGGCAGGGCTGGCCTCGCCGGTGGCCGTCCAGGCCCTGGCGGTGAGCCTCGTGTCCACGGGGATCACCCTGGCGATCCTGCTCCTGGCGGGAACGCCCCTGGCCTACTGGCTGGCGACGCGGGAGTTCCGCGGCAAGCGCTGGGTGGAGACGCTGATCGACCTGCCGGTGGCCATCCCCCCGGCGGTGGTCGGGGTGGGCCTGCTGCTGGCCTTCGGCCGCAAGGGAGTGGTCGGCCGCTGGCTGGCCGCGGAGGGCGTGACGGTGGCGTTCACCCTGGCGGCGGTGGTGCTGGCGGAACTGGTCGTCGCCGCGCCTCACTACGTGCGGGCGGCGCAGCAGGCCTTCGCCGGGGTCGACCCGCGCCTGGCGCTGGTTGCCCGCAGCCTGGGCGCGACTCCGGCGGTCGCCTTCCGGCGCGTCACCCTGCCCCTGGCGCGCCGAGGCTTGGCCACGGGCGCGGCGCTGG
>JBBIPI010000169.1:0-3716 GCA_037442985.1 Clostridiales bacterium | reverse complement strand
GCCTTCATCTACTGCGTCTCCGTCACCGGGGTCACCGGCGTGCGCGAGCGGCTGTCCGACCGCCTGTCCGGGATGGTGGAGCGGATCCGCCGCCACACCCCGGCGCCCCTGGCCGTCGGCTTCGGCATCTCCGGCCCCGACCAGGCGCGGGCGGCGGCGGCGCTGGCCGACGCGGTGATCGTGGGGAGCGCCGTGGTGCGGCTCGTCGAGGAGGGCGGCACCCCCGAGGAGGTGGCCGCCCGCGTCGGCCGCTTCATCGCGGAGATGAAGGCGGCGATCTCGCCCGGGGATGCGTGAGTCGGCCCGCGGGCGCGAGATGGTAGAATACCTCCTGGCTGTTCGCCCCGGATAGGGGGTTGGCGGTTGGGGGACAGGCTGGAGGAGTTGCAGCGCCGGCGCGCTGAAGCAGAGGCCGGCGGCGGCCCGGAGCGGGTGGCGGAGCAGCACGCCAAGGGCAAGCTCACGGCGCGCGAGCGGCTGGCGCTGCTCTTCGACCCCGGGAGCTTCGTCGAGATCGACCTCTTCGCCGAGCACCGGGCGACGGACTTCGGCATGGACCGGCGCCGGGCGCCGGGGGACGGGGTGGTGGCCGGCTACGGCACGGTGGACGGCCGCCCCGTCTGCGCCTTCGCCCAGGACTTCACCGTCATCGGCGGCACCCTGGGGGAGGTGCACGCCGACAAGATCTGCAAGGTCCTGGACCTGGCGGTGAAGGTCGGCTGCCCCGTGGTGGGGATCAACGACTCGGGCGGGGCGCGCATCCAGGAGGGCATCGACGCCCTGGACGGCTTCGCCCGCATCTTCGCCCGCAACACCCTGGCGTCGGGCGTCGTCCCGCAGATCTCGGTCATCCTGGGACCCTGCGCCGGGGGCGCCGTCTACTCGCCGGGGCTCACCGACTTCATCTTCATGGTGACCGGGATCAGCCACATGTTCATCACGGGGCCGGACGTGATCCGCGCCGTCACCGGAGAGGAGATCGGCTTCGAGGAGCTGGGCGGCGCCGCCGCCCACGCCAGCAAGAGCGGCGTCGCCCACTTCGTGGCCGCCAGCGAGCAGGAGTGCTTCCGGCAGGTGCGCGAGCTCCTGGGCTACCTGCCGTCCAACAACCTGGAGGACCCGCCGGTGGTGCCGACCGACGACCCGCCCGACCGGCGCGAGGAAGCGCTGGCCCGTCTGGTCCCGGAGGACCCGAACCGGGCCTACGACGTGCGGGAGGTGATCCGGGCGGTGGTGGACGGCGGGGCCTTCCTGGAGGTGCAGGAGGCGTTCGCCCCCAACGCCGTCGTCGGTTTCGCCCGCCTGGGCGGGCGCACCGTCGGGGTGGTGGCCAACCAGCCGCGCATCATGGCCGGCTGCCTGGACATCGACTCCTCGGACAAGATCGCCCGCTTCGTCCGCTTCTGCGACGCCTTCAACGTCCCCCTGCTCACGCTGGTGGACACGCCGGGCTACCTCCCGGGCCGGGCGCAGGAGCACGGGGGCATCATCCGCCACGGGGCGAAGGTGCTGTACGCCTACGCCGAAGCGACGGTGCCCAAGGTGAGCGTCATCCTGCGCAAGGCCTACGGGGGCGCCTACATCGCCATGTGCAGCCGCGGCCTGGGGGCGGACCTGGCCCTGGCCTGGCCCACGGCGGAGGTGGCGGTGATGGGGCCGGAGGCCGCCTGCAACGTGATCTTCCGCCGCGAGCTCGCCGAGGCGGAGGACCCGGAGGCGGTGCGGCGCCAGAAGGTGCAGGAGTACCGGGAGAGGTTCGCCAACCCGTACGCGGCGGCGCGCCGGGGCTACGTGGACGACGTGATCGACCCGCGGGAGACGCGTCCGGCCCTCGTCCGGGCCTTCGGCTTCCTGGCCGGCAAGCGGGAGGAGCGTCCGGCGCGGAAGCACGGGAACATCCCGCTCTGACTCCCCGGCCCGGCCGGGGGGTGCCAGACCGGGCTGCTCTGCCTCGGAAGGGAGATGGTATCTTGCGAGGGCGGGACCGGCGCGTGATGGCGGCGGTGGTGGCCGCCGTAGCGGCCTGCCTCGGCAGGGACGCGCGAGAGATCAGGGTGCGCGACGTGCGCCCGCTGGCGTCGGCGGGGCCGGACGCGGCGCCGGGTAAGGGTGCACTCCCGCCCCTGTGGGCCCTGGCCGGGCGCCAGGCGCAGATGGCGGCGCGCCGGGGACTCTGCCGGTTCAGGAAGGAGGGCGCCCGTTGATCCGCAGGTTCCGGGTCCGGATCGACGGACAGGAGTTCGAGGTGGAGGTGGAGGAGGTCACCGGCGCCGTCGCTCCTCCGCCGCCGGCACCTCCCGCGGCTCCGGGGGCGGTTGCCGCCCCGGCTCCGCCGCCAGCCCCGCCGGGGGGGCAGTCCGGGCAGCCGGTGACGGCGCCCCTCCCGGGCGTGATCATCGACGTGCGGGTCGCGCCCGGGCAGGCCGTGGCTGAGGGCGACGTGCTCGTGATCCTGGAGGCGATGAAGATGGAGAACGAGATCACGGCGCCGGGGGCCGGCACGGTGCTGGCGGTGAACGTGCGTAAGGGCGACACAGTGAACCTGGGCGACGTGCTCGTCGTCCTCGGCTGACCCGGACGCCGGCGGCGGTAGTCGGGCTGTGGACACCAAGGCGGAGCTGCGGCGGCGGATGCGCGCCTGGCGGGACGGCCTGGCGTCCGAGACGCGCGCGGCGGCGGCCGCTGCGGTCCGCCGGCACCTGGAGGGCCTGGAGGCCTACCGGCGGGCGCGCATCATCCTCTTTTACTGGGCGACGGGCAGCGAGGTGCCGACCGCCGACGCGGTGAGGTCCGCCCTGAGGGAGGGCAAGGCGGTCTGCCTGCCGCGTGTCGAGGGGGAGGGGCTGGTGCCTCGCTTGGTGCGCGACCCGGACCTCGACCTGGTCCCCGGGTACCGCGGGCTGCTGGAGCCGGCCCCGGACCGCGCCCCGTCGGTAGACCCGGCGGCGCTGGACGCGGTGGTCGTGCCGGGCCTGGCCTTCGACCGCCGGGGCGCCCGGCTCGGCTACGGCGCCGGGTTCTACGACCGTTTCCTGGCGGGCCTCCCGCCCCGGGCCTGGCGCGTGGCCCTGGCCTACGCCGGCCAGGTGCTCGACCTGGTCCCCACCCAGCCCTGGGACGCCCTCGTGCACGTGATCGTCACCGAGGAGGGGCCGCTCTTCTGCGGCCGGGCGCCGGCGTCGCCCGCATAGGCCCCCCGGCCTCCCGGCAGCGGCGGCGGCAAGGGGTCCGCAACAGGCTCATGACGCGCCGACGACGCGGCGCGCGGCGCGTTCCTTGACCCGCGGCGGGGCGTGTTATAGAATCGAACCGCACTTGCGGGCGTGTAGCTCAATCGGGAGAGCGCTAGCATCGCAAGCTAGAGGCAGGGGGTTCGAATCCCCCCACGTCCACCAAGAAAGCATGGCCCAAGCGCCCCGGTCACGTGCCGGGGTTCTTACTTGCATGCCTGGCCAGGCGGAGGCGCCCGCAGAACGACCGACAGTCATGCCACAAGGCGATACGTAAGGGGGTTGGGGGGGCACTACCGAAGCGAGGCTCCATTAGGGTAGTTTCATCATTTAACTTAGTAAGGTGCTAAAGATCGGCTGTGCCCCAACGATTCCCTGCACCTTTCCCCTAGGGGTATTCGGTAACATAATAACACGCCTATTTCCGCTTGGAGTACGACGGCGTGGGGGGCGGGCGGGAACGACGGATTACCCTATGGTAGGACC
>JBBIPI010000168.1:0-3717 GCA_037442985.1 Clostridiales bacterium | reverse complement strand
GCGAAGGCGTAGTTACACGCCCGTCATTCCCCCCCTGACCAGCAAACCCTTGCGGCTCAAGGCATTCTACGCCCTCCGTGTGCCTTGCTACTGTCGAAGTCCGGTCCAGGTCACTCGGGGTTTCTGCGGCAGCACGGCGTTACCTCCCCCGCGGCGCACGCGCGGCGCCCCTGCCATGGTATGCGGGAGGGGCGCTTGCGGCGCGCATGCCGGTCGCCCAGGCCGGTCCAAGCTAAGGGCGGAGGGGATCGGCGTGGGAGCGAGGGCGAGGCGGCAGCGCTGGCTGGCGGCCGCGCTCCTCGTCCTGGCCGCCGGCGGGTGCAGCCCGCCGTCGTCGGCCCGGACGGGGGCGAGCCGGGAGGAGATCCGGGCGGTGGTCAGGGAGGAGCTGGCCTCGCCGCTGGTGCAGCGCCAGATCCAGTCCGAGGTGCAGAAGGAGGGGATCCAGCCCCTGGTCAGCCGGAGCCTCCAGTCGCCCGAGGCGCAGAAGGCCGTGCAGGACGTGGTGATGCGGATCTTGGAGGCGCCGGACTTCCGCAAGCGGCTCCAGGACGCCATGAAGGAGACGCTCAGGTCGCGCGAGCTGCAGAAGGCGCAGTCCGACATGGTGCGCTCCGAGGTCATGCGGCTCCTGCAGCAGATGATGGCGTCCCTGGCGGGCCCCGCGGGCGGTGGCGGCGGTGCCGGCGGCGGTGCGGCCGGCGGCATGGGCGGAGGCGCTGGCGGTGCTGGCGGCGGGATGGGTGGCGGCATGGGCGGGGGCGGCGGCGGTGGCGGTGGGGGAGGCGGCGCCGGCGGCACCTGAGCCTCAGCGGCGGTCGGCGCGGAAGGCCCGGATCAACGCCTTGGGACCGGACCACAGGCCCATCGCCGACAGGCCGAGGATCAGCCCGGAGAGGACGCCGCGGGCCGGGTTCTCCGGGTTGACGTAGAAGACCCCGGCGGCGACACCCAGGACGATGCTGGCCAGGGGCGCCCAGCGGCTCTCTAGTCCCGCCCTCTTCAGCACCTCCACCAGCCCGAGGATGAGCGGCACCAGGGCGGTGAAGCCCGGCTGGATGTCCACTGCCTCCACCCCCCTTCTTGTCTCCGGTTTAACGTATATGCGGCAGGGGACGGTTCTGCTCTCGCGCCGCGGGGAGAGGATGGCGTCGCGGGCGGGTCGTATAGTCTTTACTGGTTTCTCCGCAGCGGGAGGGAGAGCGGGCCCGTGATCCCATCTTCAGACGAGCGCGAGCTGTTCGCCGACCTGAACCCGGCGCAGAGGGCGGCGGTGCTGCATCCGGGCGGCCCGCTCCTGGTGCTGGCCGGCGCCGGCTCCGGCAAGACGCGGGTGCTGACGCGGCGGGCGGCGTTGCTCGTCCGCCGGGGCGTGAGCCCGACGCGCCTCCTGTGCATCACCTTCACCAACAAGGCGGCGCGGGAGATGCGCTCGCGCCTGGAGCAGCTGGTGGGCGCGGCGGCGCGCGACATGTGGATCGGCACCTTCCACGCGGCCTGCGCCCGCATCCTGCGGCGCGAGGCGGAACAGATCGGCTTCGGGCGCAACTTCGCCATCCTGGACGAGGAGGACCAGCGGGCGCTCCTCCGCGAGTGCCTGAAAGAGCTCCACGTGAGCGACCGGCGCTGGCCGCCGGGAGCGGTGGCCGCCGTCATCAGCCGGGCCAAGGACGCCCTGGTGGGCCCGGAGGAGTACCAGCGGCGGGCGAGGGACTTCCGCGCCCTGGAAGTCGCCGCCATCTACCAGCTCTACCAGCGGAAGCTCGCCGAGAACAACGCCCTGGACTTCGGCGACCTCCTGCGCTACGCTGTCGAGCTCCTGGAGGGGGTGGAGGAGGCCAGGATCCGTTACCAGGAGCGCTTCGAGCACATCCTCGTGGACGAGTACCAGGACACGAACCACGCCCAGTACCGGCTGCTGAAGCTGCTGGCGGCCCGCCACCGCAACCTGACCGCCGTGGGCGACCCCGACCAGGGGATCTACGGCTGGCGGGGGGCCGACCTCACCAACATCCTGAACTTCGAGCTGGACTACCCCGAGGCTAAGGTGGTCAAGCTGGAGGAGAACTACCGCTCGACCCGTCCCATCCTCGAGGCCGCGTCCCAGGTCATCGCCCGCAACCGGCTGCGGCGGGAGCGCAGCCTCTGGACGCGCCGCCCGGGCGGCGAGCCGCTCCTCGTCTGCCAGGCCCCGGACGAGCACGGCGAGGCGGCCTTCGTGGCGGAGGAGGTGCGGCGCCTGCGCCTGGCCGAGGGGCTGGCGTGGTCGGACATGGCCGTGCTCTACCGCACCCACGCCCAGTCGCGCGTCCTCGAGGAGCAGTTCATGCGGCAGGGCATCCCCTACGTCGTCGTCGGGGGCCTGAAGTTCTACGAGCGCAAGGAGGTCAAGGACCTCCTCGCTTACTTGCGGCTGATCGCCAACCCGCGGGACCGCCTCAGCTTCCAGAGGGTGGTCAACACCCCCCGGCGCGGCATCGGCCCGGCCACCCTGGCCCGCCTGGAGGCCTATGGCAGCGAGCGCGGCCTGGGGCTGGACGAGGTGCTGGCCGCCGTCGAGTCCATCCCCGGCCTCGGCCCCGCGGCCGTCCGCGCCCTCGCCGGTCTCCGCGACCTGCTGGCCGACCTGCGGCGCCAGGCCGCCTCCCTCTCGGTGTATGAGCTGCTGCAGGAGGTGCTGGAACGGAGCGGGTACCGGGAGGAGCTGGCCGGCGAGGGCAGCCCGGAGGCGCTGGCCAGGCGGGAGAACGTGGAGGAGCTCCTCTCGGTGGCCCGGGACTTCGAACGCTCCGCCCTTCCCGCGGACGAGGCTGTCACTCCCCTGGACGCCTTCCTGGAGTCGGTGGCCCTGGTCAGCGAAGCCGACCAGGTCGCCGACGAGCGGGACGCGGTGACCCTCATGACCCTCCACACCGCCAAGGGGCTGGAGTTTCCGGTGGTGTTCCTGGTGGGGATGGAGGAGGGGGTCTTCCCCCACTACCGCTCCCTGGGCGAGGAGGAGGAGATGGAGGAGGAGCGCCGGCTCTGCTACGTCGGCATGACCCGCGCCCGCGACCGGCTCATCCTCACCTACGCCCGCGAGCGGACGCTCTACGGACAGCTGCGCGCCAACCCGCCCTCGCGGTTCCTGGAAGAGTTCGACGGCGGGCTGGCGCGGCGGGTGGGCGTCCCCGGCTTCCCCGCCGCCTGCCCGGTTGCGGGGCGGACGGCCGCCCTGGCGGCTGCCCGCCAGGGGACGGCCGCGCCGACGGAGGGCCCGCAACCCGTTTACCGGCCGGGCGAGCGGGTCCGCCACCGCCTCTGGGGCGAGGGAACGGTGGTGGCGGTGCGCGGCAGCGGGGAGAAAGCCGAGGTTTCCGTGGCCTTTCCCTCCCGGGGCGTGCGGACGCTGCTGGTGTCCCTCGCCCCGCTGGAGCGGCTGGACGGTGAGGGCGTCCATGCCGTGGATTAGGTCGGCCGCCCAGGGGGTGTGGCTGGGCGTGGCCATCGTCCTCCCCGGGCTGAGCGGCGGCACGGCGGCGCTCATCCTGGGGATCTACGAGCGGCTGGTGCGCGACCTCGCCCGCTTCCGCTGGCGGCCGTACCTCCCCCTGGGGCTGGGCGCCGCGGCGGGGCTGCTGGCGGGCGCCCGCGTCCTGGAAGTCGTGCTGGCCGCCGCCCCCGACCTCCTCTCGTCTTTCCTCCTGGGGGTCGTCCTGGCCAGCGCCTGGCTGGCCT
>JBBIPI010000167.1:0-3747 GCA_037442985.1 Clostridiales bacterium | reverse complement strand
CAGGCTGAGCATGGGCACCGGGTGGCGGACCTGGGCGAAGCCCTCAAGGGGACGTCCCCCCACCCGCTGGGTGGGCGAGTCGGGCGTCACCAACCGGGGAAAGCGCGCCTCCAGCGCCTCCAGCTCCCGCAGGCCGGAGGGGTCGAAGCGCTTGAAGCGCCGCCCCGCCGCCAGGACGACGCCACCCCCGATGGTCAGCAGGGGCGAGTAGCTGCGGACGATGTAGCGGTCGCCCCGGGCCACCGCCAGGGGGCGCTCGCTCCGGAAGCGCAGGTAACAGCTCTCCCCCGGCAATAGCTCGTCCCGGTCCAGGAGGAGGACGCGCCCCAGCGCCTCCGCGGTGCCGGTGTGCAGCCGGACCCGCTCCTCGTTGCGCAGGGGGCGCGGGGCGGAGGGCAGGAGCCGTAGCCTGCCCGCGAAGACGTCGGCGGGCTCCAGGCACCACGGCGTGGCCAGGACGTCCCCGCGCCGCACCTCGTCCCGCTCGACCCCGGCCAGGTTGAGCGCCACCCGCTGGCCGGCCGTCGCCCGCTCCACCCGCCGCCCGTGCACCTCCACCTGGCGGACGCGCACCACCCGGCGCGCCGGCAGGAGCTCCAGCCGGTCCTCCGCGGCCACGGCGCCGCTGTATAGCGTGCCGGTCACGACGGTCCCGAAGCCGGCCACGGTGAAGACGCGGTCCACTGGCAGCCGGGCGAAGCCGGCCGTGTCCCTGGGGGGGACGGTCCGGGCCACCCGCTCGAGGGCGGCCACCAACTCGTCCAGGCCCCGGCCGGTCAGCGCCGACACGGGCACCACCGGGGCTCCCTCCAGGAAGGTACCGGCCACCGCCTCGCGCACCTCGCCGACCACCAGCTCCAGCCAGTCCTCCTCCACCAGGTCCGCCTTGGTCACGGCGATCACCCCCGCCCTGGCGCCCAGCAACTGCAGGATGTCCAGGTGCTCGCGCGTCTGGGGCATCACGCCCTCGTCGGCGGCCACCACCAGCAGCACCAGGTCGGTGCCGGCGGCGCCGGCCACCATGTTGCGGATGAAGCGCTCGTGGCCCGGGACGTCGACGATGCTGGCCTCCCGTCCCCCGGGCAGGCGGAAGGAAGCGAAGCCCAGGTCGATGGAGATGCCCCGCCGCTTCTCCTCCGGGAGGCGGTCGGTGTCCTGGCCGGTGAGGGCTTTCACGAGGGTGGTCTTGCCGTGGTCCACGTGGCCGGCGGTGCCGATGATGAGGGGCGCGTCAGCGGACAGAGGGGGATCCCTGCCTTCCTTTCCCGGCCGGACGGCGCCCGGGCGTCAACCCGGCCCGGCGCAGCCGTGGCGGCCGGGCGCTCAGTAGGAGAGGGTCGTCGTCCCGGTCAGGTAGTGCTCGGCCGCCATGGCCGCCGTGGAGCCGTCGGCGACGGCGGTGGTGATCTGCCGCAGCAGCTTCGGCCGGATGTCGCCCGCGGCGAAGACCCCGGGCACGCCGGTGCGCGTGTCCTCGCCGGCGATGACCCGACCCTCGGCGTCCCGCCTCACCTCCGGAGGCAGGAAACCGCTCATGGGCACGTGGCCGATGTACGGGAAGACGCCCTGGGCCGGGATCTCCCAGGTGCGGCCGTCGCGCACGTCCCGCAGCCGGACCGCCTCCACCCGGCGGTCGCCCAGGATCTCCTCCACCACCGCGTGGGTGATGAAGGCGATCTTCGGGTCGCGCCTGGCCTTCTCCACCAGCGCCGGCTGGGCGCGGAACTCCCCCCGCCGGTGCACTATGGTCACCTTCTTGGCGTAGCGGGTGAGGAAGGTGCCCTCCTGGAAGGCGGAGTCGCCCCCGCCCACCACCACCACCTCGTGGTCCTGGAAGAACGCCCCGTCGCAGGTGGCGCAGTAGGAGACGCCCTTCCCGCGCAGGCGCTCCTCCCCCGGCACCCCCAGCCGCCGCGGCTCGGACCCGGAGGCGACGATCACCGCCCGGGCGAGGAAGGCGCCGGCCGTCGTCCGGATCCGGTGGAGGGGCCTCCCCCCGTCCTCTCTCGCCACCGCCAGGTCGAGCCCCGTCACCTCGGCCATCTCCAGGCGCGCTCCCTGGGCCTCCGCCTGCTCCCGCATGCGCTCGGCCAGCTCCGGTCCGGCGATGCTCCGGTAACCCGGGTAGTTCTCGATCTCGTTGGTGGTGGCGATCTGCCCGCCCGGCAGCGCCTTCTCCAGCATCACCGTGCTCAGGCGCGCCCTCGCCCCGTAGAGGCCGGCGGTCAGCCCGGCCGGCCCCGCCCCGATCACCACCAGGTCCCACGTCCCACGGTCGGCCACGACCCGTCACCCCCGGCCTGTACCCTTCTAATATTACCACCGCGGCGCAGGGCACCACTCGCCCCGACCCCCACAAGGGGGGCCGACCTTCCCGAAGGCTATTATCAAATGAACATAAGGGAGGGTGTGGACGGTGCGAGCGCGCAGATGGAGGGGTCTGATGGCCGTCTTCCTCAGCTTGACGGTCCTGCTGGCCGGGCCGGCCGCCCTGGCCGACGACGACCATGAGGATGACGACAGGGTGGAGAGCTCAGACGGGCAAGACGGGGGTGGCTGGGGCGATGGCGGCAGCGGGTCGCCCAATTACAATTGGGGCGACACCGGCAGCGGCCGGGGCTCCGGCTCCGGTTTCCCCGGCGACGCCAAGCGCGACCACGACAAGAACGAGGACGAGAACTGGGACTTCCTCACGGAAGACGTCCTGGACGCGCAGAAGGACCTGATGGAGGCGCAGCTGCGCCTGCAGGGGAACCCGGACGACCCCGAGGCCGTCGCCAAGCTGGCCGAGGCGTACGCCAAGCTCGGCCAGTGGGACCAGGTGGCGCGGCTGGCGCCCCAACTCGAGGCGGCGGCCACTTTCAGCGGCGACGCCGCCGAGATCCTGGCCGCCCTCCAGATCCAGCAGGGCGACCTCCAGGGGGCGCAGGCCCAGCTCCAGTCCCTCCTGAGCTCCGGGCAGGCGGGCGCCAGCACGTACGAGCTCCTGGGGCTGATCCACGAGAAGGAGGACGACTGGCACGGGGCGTTCAACCAGTACGAGCAGGCGGCCCAGCTAGACCCCAGCGACCCGAAGCTGATGAAGAAGCTGGGCAAGGCCTACCGCAAGCTGCTGGACAAGGTGGGCGACGCCCTGGAGAAGATGTACGGCGATGTCGAGCTGGACGACATCCCGGTCTTCGTCAACGGCCGGCAGCTGACCTTCCAGGACCAGGGCGTGTCGCCCCAGATCATCGGTGACCGCACCATGGTCCCGGTGCGCCGGCTGGCCGAGGCTCTCGGCGCCCAGGTCTCCTGGGACCCGGCCACCAGGTCCGTGACGATCACCACTCCCGCGGGCGTGACGGTCACCATGACGGTGTATAGCACGCAGGCGTTCGTGAACGGGCAGCCGGTGACCCTGGACGTGGCGCCGGTGATCGTCAACGACCGGACGCTGTTCCCGGCCCGCTTCATCGCCGAGCAGTTGGGCTACCAGGTTGGCTGGGACGACGAGTACCGCATCGTGACGGTCACCTCGCCTACCTCCCAGACCAGCACGGGCGGCACGGGCGGCACCGTGGAGGCCAACCGCACCGGCTCGGTGACCGCGTTGAACTCGGGGTTCCACGACACCTCCGAGTAGCCGCCGTTGTTGAAGAAGAACGTGTAGCCGCTGTGCAGGCGCTTGCCGGTCATCCGGCCGTCGAGGTCCGTGTAGTAGTTCCAGACGATGTGCGGGTGCATCTCGCGGATCCCGCGGCGCTG
>JBBIPI010000166.1:0-3759 GCA_037442985.1 Clostridiales bacterium | reverse complement strand
GCGCCTGGGCGTCGCGCCCGGCGCCTGGGCGGCGGCCGCGGAGCGCTTCCTGGCGGCTGCCTCCTGCCCCGTCGTGCGGGAGAGGGAGGGCAAGCGGCGCGCCGTGGACGCCCGCAGGCTGGTGTGGAGCCTGGAGGCGCGCGAGGAAGGGGAAGGGCGGGCGGAGCTGCTGGCGGTCCTCCGCTGCTCGCAGGAGGAGACGCTGCGCCCGGAGGAGTTGGTGCGGGCGCTGTCGTCGTTCCTCCCCGGGGGCGGCGAAGGCCGCCTCACGTCGGTGCACCGGCTGGAGCTGCTGGGCGAGGGGGAGGGGGGACCCGTCCCCCTCTGGGTCGAGAGAGGGGATGAGGGCGGTGCAGAGGGAGATCCTCATCGGCGGTGAGGGCGATGACCTGCGCGTGGCCGTCCTGGAGGACGGGGCGCTGGTCGAGTACTACGAGCAGGCGGCCGAGGCGCAGCGCGCCGCCGGCAACATCTACAAGGGCCGGGTGGAGAACGTCCTCCCCGGCATGCAGGCGGCCTTCGTCAGCATCGGCCTGGACCGCAATGCCTACCTGTACGTGGCGGATGCCTACCCCGTGCCGGAGGAGGACGAGGAGGAGCCCGAACTGCGGCAACTCGTCCGCCGGCGCCGCTCCATCGGGGAACTCCTGCGGCCGGGGCAGGAGGTGATCGTACAGGTCGCCAAGGAGCCGGTGGGCACCAAGGGCGCCCGCGTCACGCGCACCATCACCCTGCCGGGTCGCTACCTGGTGTTGGTCCCGGGGGGCAGCCACGTGGCCGTCTCCCAGCGGCTCACCGACGAGAGGGAGCGGGAGCGCCTGCGGGCGCTGGCCAGGGGCATCAAGCCGCGGGGCGCGGGCCTGATCGTGCGCACGGCGGCGGAGGGCCGCAGCGCCGAGGACCTGGAGGCGGACGTCGCCGCCCTGCGGCGCCTGTGGGCGCGCATCCGCCAGCGCGCCCGGCGCACCCCCGCCCCGAGCCTGCTCCACAGCGACCAGGACGTGGTCTACCGGGTCCTGCGCGACGCCCTGTCCCCGGAGGTGGTGGCCATCAGGGCCGATGCGCCGCGGGAGCACGCCCGGGCGCTCGAGCTGGTGCGCCTCTTCGCCCCGGAGCTGGAGGGGCGCCTGAGCCTGGAGCCGCCCGGGAGCCCGCCCCTCTTCGAGGCGCGCGGCGTGGACCAGGAGCTGCAGCGCGCCCTGGCCAGGCGGGTCTGGCTCCCCAACGGCGCCTACATCGTCATCGACCAGACGGAGGCGCTGACGGCCGTGGACGTCAACACCGGCCGCTTCGTGGGCACCACCGCCAGCCTGGAGGAGACCGTCCTGGCCGCCAACCTGGAGGCGGCGCGCGAGATCGCCCGCCTCATCCGCCTGCGGGACATCGGCGGCATCATCGTCATCGACTTCATCGACATGGCCCGCGACGCCCACCGGCTCCTGGTGATGAGGGAGCTGGAGGAGCACCTGCGCCGGGACCGCACCCGTTCGGCGGTGCTGGGCATCACGCACCTGGGACTGGTGGAGGTGACGCGCCGGAAACGCCGGCAGAGCCTGCCGGAACTGCTCACCCGCACCTGTCCCACCTGCGGCGGGAGCGGCAGGGTGATCACCGAGACGGCGGCGGGGCGCCAGGCCAGGCGCCAGCTGCGGAAGCTGGCCCGGAAGACGCAGAGCGAGGCGTTCCTGGTGGAGGCCCACCCCTCGGTGGCCGCCGTCCTCATCGGCCCGGGGGGCAGCCACCTGCGGGAACTGGAGAAAGAGACGGGCAAGAGCATCTTCGTCAGGGGCTCGGAGGCTTGCCAGGTGGGCGAGCTGCGGCTGGTGGCCCGGGGGAGCCGCCAGGACATGATGGCCCAGGCCCTGCCGGTGCAGGCGGGGCAGGTGCTGGAGCTGAGGGTGGAGGAGCCGCACGTCTCCCATAGCGAAGACGGCATCGCCAGGCTGGAGGGCTACGTCATCGACATCGAGGGCGCGGCCAGCCGGGTGGGCCAGAAGGTCAAGGTGGAGATCACCAAGGCCTTCCGCACCTACGCCAAGGCCAGGATCGTGGTGTGAGCCCCCGCGCCGGGGCGGCGCCATCACGGTGCCGCCGGCAGGGGGAGCCTCGAGGAACATAAGTTTAAAGAAACCGCGCCTGCTCCGGTCCCGGCAGGGAAAGTGCGAATCATTGAGAAGAAGTTCACTGCCTCGTCAAGCGGCCGGGAGGGGTGGGGGATGCCTGTCCGACTGCGCCTGATCCTCTGGTTCCTGGCCTTCCAGGTCGTCCCCGGCTCGGCGCAGCTCTACATCGGCTCGCGGGCCATCCAGCCCGAGCACCTGGGGGCTTACCTGTCCACCGCCCTGCTGTTCGGGCTGATCGCCCTCGCCCTGGCCGTCGGCGCCGCCTTCCTGATCGCTACCTCCCTGGCGCGGCCCCTGGAGGAGCTGGCGGCCGGCTCCCGCCGCCTGGCGGAGGGCGACTTGACCGTCTCCCTGGCCGAGCCCCGGGGACGGGACGAGATCAGCGCCCTGGTGGGCTCCTTCCGCACGGCCATCGCCTCCTGGCGCCGGCTCCTGGGCGAGCTGGAGGGCAAGGCGCATCAGATCACCAACACCAGCAGGCTGCTGGTGGCCGTCGCCGAGCAGGCCGCGCGCGGCACCGGCCAGACGGCCGAGGCCCTCAGCGCCACCCTGAGGGAGCTGGAGAAGGCCGAGGGGGCGCTCGGCCGGAGCGTCCACGAGGCGGCGGGCGCCCTGGGGGGCTTGTCCAGCGCCGCGGAGCAGATCGCCCAGGGGGCCGAGGAGCAGGCCGGCCAGGCCGCCCGCGCCGCCGACGTGGTCCAGCAGATGGCCGCGGCGATCCAGGACGTGGCGGCCGACGCCCAGGACGTCGCCGTGGCCGCGGCCCGCACGGCGGAGGCGGCGCGCCACGGCGTGGAGGCCACCGGACGGTCGGTGGAGGGGATGGAGCGCATCCGCGCCACCGTCCTGGAGACGGCCGAGCGCATCCGCGAGCTCGGGCAGCGCTCCCAGGAGATCGGCGAGATCCTCGACGTCATCGGGGCCATCGCCAGCCAGACCAACCTCTTGGCCCTGAACGCCGCCATCGAGGCCGCCAGGGCCGGGGAGCACGGCCGCGGCTTCGTCGTCGTCGCCGAGGAGGTCCGCCGCCTGGCCGACCGGGCGGGGAAGTCGACCGATCACATCGCCGGGGTGCTGCAGGAGGTGGCCCGGGGCGTGGCCGAGGTGGAGGCCATGGCCCTGCGCCTGGAGAGCGAGGCCGAGGCCAGCAACCGGCGCACCGACGGGCTGGTGGGGGAACTGAGCGACCTGGAGGGCACCGCCCGCGGCTCGCACCAGGCGGCGCGCGACATCGCCGAGGCCTCCGCCAACGCCGACCAGGCCCTCCACTCCGTGGTCGACGAGATCAACCGCATCGCCGCCGCCGCCGAGGAGACGGCCGCCGCCGCGGAGGAGATGGCCGCGGTCGCTACGCAGGTGGCCTCCAACATCTCCCGCGTCACCAACTCCTCCGAGTCCGTGGCCGGCCAGGCGGTGGGGGTCTCCCGCCTCGCCACCGACATGCGCCGCAGCCTGGAGCAGATCGTCCAGAAGATCGGCGTCGCCACCCGCGCGGCCAAGAGGCTCGCCGACGCCGCCGGCCGCTTCCGCGGCGGCGTGCCCGCCCCGGCCGACGTGCCCGCCCCGGATGGCCAAGAGCCCGGCTCACCCACCGTCGCGGCCTGAGCCCCGCCGGCGATCCTTATGTGATAAAAGC
>JBBIPI010000165.1:0-3768 GCA_037442985.1 Clostridiales bacterium | reverse complement strand
GCTGGGTGGTGGACACGCTGATGGCGCTGGCCGCCGGCCTGCTGGGCGGCGCCGACCTCGACGCGCTGCAGCGGCCGCGCTTCTACGCCGACCACCTGGTGCACCACGGCTGCACGCGCAACGAGTATTTCGAGTACAAGGTGGCGGCCGACTTCGGCCAGAAGGAGGGCTGCCTCTTCGTCGACCTGGGCTGCCGCGGACCGCTCACTCACTCGCCCTGCAACCGCATCCTCTGGAACCGCCAGTCGAGCAAGACCCGGGCCGGGGTGCCCTGCTTCGGCTGCACCGAGCCGGACTTCCCGACCTTCGACTTCTTCACCACCAAGAAGCATATGGGCATCCCCGAAGAGCTGCCCCTGGGCATGCCGCGGGCCCGCTACATCGCCCTGGCGGGCGTGGCCAAGTCGGCCTGCCCGAGCCGGCTCAAGCGCAAGCAGATCGAGGGGAGGGGTTGAGATGGCCATCCGCGAGCCTGTGGCCGAGCGCGTGGTGGTGGAGGTCAGCCCCCTCAACCGGGTCGAGGGGGACCTGGACATCCGGGCGGCCATCGAGGGCGGCCGGGTGACCGACGCCCGCGCCTCGGCGGTGATGTTCCGCGGCTTCGAGATCATCCTCCGGGGCAAGGCGCCCATGGATCCCCTGGTGATCACGCCGCGCATCTGCGGCATCTGCGGCCAGGCCCACCTGCGCACCGCGGTGCACGCCCTGGAGAGCGCCTGGGACGCCGAGGTGCCGCCCAACGGGACCCTGGTGCGCAACATCTGCCTGGGCGTGGAGAACGCCCAGAGCCACGCCACCTGGTTCTACGCCCTCTTTGCCATCGACCTCACCCGGGAGAAGTACTCCGGCCACCCGGCCTACCCGGAGCTGGTGCGCCGCTTCGCGCCCTTCACCGGCACCTCCTACCGCGGGGCCGTCCAGGCGCGCAAGCGCTTCCTGGAGATCATCGCCATCTTCGGGGGCCAGTGGCCGCACTCCAGCTACATGGTGCCGGGCGGGGTCACCTGCAGCCCGTACCTGAACGACATCACCAAGTCCGTCGCCATCCTGGACGAGTTCCAGCGCTTCGTCGAGCAGACGGTGCTCGGCTGCCCCGTCGAGCGCTGGCTGGAGAACCGGAGCGCCGCCGACGTGCAGCGCTGGCTGGAGGAGGACCCGTCCCACGCCGAAAGCGACCTGGGGCTCTTCCTGCGGGTCGGACCGGAGTTGGGCCTGGCCGACATCGGCCGGGGGCCGGGCCGCTTCCTGGCGGCCGGGGTCTACGACGAGCCCGACTCCCGCTTCCCCGGCCGGCCCGAGGAGCGGCGGACCTGGCTCAAGGCCGGCTTCTACGACGGCGAGCGGCTGCAGCCCTTCGACCACCTGAAGATCGCCGAGCACATCGCCCACTCCTGGTTCGAGGGGTACGAGGGCGGGCGCCATCCGTGGGAGGGCGTTACCCGTCCCGCCTACGCGGTCTGCGCCGCGGTGGGCGAGGTGGCGGCGGCGGGGCAGGCGTCCGGCGGGGGGAGCCCGGTCGCCGGCGGCGACCTCCGCACCGACGAGAAGTACAGCTGGGCCAAGGCGCCTCGCTACGACGGCCGGGTGGTCGAGGTGGGCCCGCTGGCCCGCATGGTCTGCGACCAGGACCCGTTGATCACCGACCTGCTCGCCCGCATGGGGCCGAGCGTGTTCCTGCGCGGGGTGGCGCGCCTGCACGAGATGGTCCGCACCCTGCCCAAGATCCGGGAGTGGCTGGGCGCCCTGGACCTGCGCCAGCCCTTCTACCAGCGGCCCGTCCCCAAGGACGATGCCCGCGGCGTGGTGCTGAACGAGGCGGCCCGCGGGGCGCTCATCCACTGGACGGTGCTCAAGGGCGGCCGCATCGAGAACTACCAGGTCATCACCCCGACGGCCTGGAACATCTCGCCCCGGGACGACCTGGGCCAGCCGGGGGCCATCGAGCAGGCGCTCCTGGGGACGCCGGTGGCCGATGCCAGCGACCCGCTGGAACTCGGCCACGTGGTGCGCTCCTACGACGCCTGCCTGGTCTGCACCGTGCACGCCGTGAGCGGCGGGCAGGTGGCGCGCTACCGGCTGGAGGTGTGAAGCGCCGGGGCTGCGGGGGTTCGGGGGCCCCGTGGGTTGCGGCCGTTCGCCTCGGGGCCCCCACCCCCTTCGCTCCGCCCGCCAGCCCCTGGGGGTGGAGGATATGAGGATCACGGTGCTGGGCGTGGGCAACGTGCTGCGCCGGGACGACGGCGTGGGGGTGCACGTCGTCGAGGAGCTGCGGCGCCGCTTCCGCTTCCCGGAGGGCGTCCGCCTGGTGGACGGGGGCCTGGGCGGCCCGGCGCTCTTGGGCGCCCTGGAGGGGGCGGAGGCGCTCATCGCCGTCGACGCGGTGCGCGGCGGCCAGCCGCCCGGCACCCTCTACCGCATCCCGGCCGCAGAGCTCCTGCGGGACCGGGGCGGGGCGCCGTCGCTCTGGACGCTGCACGAAGCCGGCCTGCCGGACCTGCTCGCCCTCGCCCTCCGGGCCGCCCCGGGGCTCCAGGCCACGGTCCTGGGCGTCGAGCCCCTGGAGACCCGCGAGTGGGGGACGGAGCTCACGGAACCGGTGGCGGCGCGGCTGCCGGCGCTGGTGGACCTGGTCCTGGAGGAGCTCGCCGCCCTCGGCGTGCGCTGGGAACGCCGGTAGGGGCCGCGCCGCCCGGAGCGACGCCCAACCTTTGACGGGAGGTTGGAGGCAGTGGAAATGGACGGCATCGCGGCCCTCCTGGGCCTGGGTTGCCTCCTGGGGGCACGGCACGCCCTGGACGCCGACCACGTGGTGGCCGTGTCCACTCTTGTGAGCAGCACCCGCAGCCTGGCCGCGGCCCTCCGCCTCGGCTTCTTCTGGGGGCTGGGACACACCCTTACCCTGCTCCTGGCCGGCCTGCCGGTCGTCGCCTTCCGGCTGCGCGTGCCCGAGGGCGCCGCCTCCCTGGAAGGGGCGGTCGCGGTGATGCTGGTGCTCCTCGGCCTCCTCACGATACGCGACCACCTGCTCAAAAGGGTGCACGTGCACGTCCACGAGCACGGCGGCACGGCCCACGTTCACTTCCACCGTCACGACGCGGGGGACGATCATCACCACTCCCACGCCGTGCGGGCGGGCGTGAAGCCCTTCCTGATCGGCATGGTCCACGGGCTGGCCGGCAGCGCCGCCCTGGCGCTGCTGGTGATGTCCGCCATCCGCTCCCCCTGGCTGGCCGCCGCCTACATCCTCCTCTTCGGGCTCAGCTCCGCCGTGGCCATGGCCGGCGTCACCCTGTGCCTGGCGCTGCCCTTCCTCTGGACCGGCCGCCGGCTGCCGCGGCTGGGCCTGGCCATCGGCCTCGCCGCCGGCCTCGCCAGCGTCGCCCTGGGCCTGTCCCTCGCCCGGGAGCTGCTCGCCGGTTGAGCCTGGCCGCCGGCGCTTGCCCGGGGGAGGGCACCCCGAGGCCGCGCGCCCCCACGTCGTGGCCAGATCCAGGTTAACCGTTGGGGCAGGCGCCTTCCACCACGCGACCGTTGAGGTTTGGCGGAGGACCTGTTGAGGGGACGCGACTGTTCCATGAAGGCCGCCATGCCGCCGGTGGGGGGGGGTAACGGCGCTAGGGGCAGGCGAAAGCGACGGATCGCCTTGCGGCAGGAGCGTGAGCCGCAGTTCTTCGTCGGCGAGGCGGCGACCTAATGACGGTTTCTGGATTGCGATTACACGATTTTGACCCGATCCAAGGAAATGCGGGTCATTGACCCTGTCCTGGG
>JBBIPI010000164.1:0-3770 GCA_037442985.1 Clostridiales bacterium | reverse complement strand
GGCGGCCGGGTCCGGGTGGACGGATCTATTCATCTATCCGGGATATCGCTTCCGGGTGGTGGACGGGCTCATCACCAACTTCCACCTGCCCCGCTCCAGCCTCCTCATGCTCGTCTGCGCCTTCGCCGGGCGGGAGCGGGTGCTGGTGGCCTACGCCGAGGCGGTGCGCCGCCGGTACCGGTTCTACAGCCTCGGCGACGCCATGTTGATCGTCTGAGCCCGGGCGCTCGTCCGGGCGCACCCGGGCGGTTACAATGCGGCTGAGCGCCGCGGAGTTCCCGGAACGGGCAGAGAGGGAGGGGGTCACCCTGTTCCCGCGCGGGGACGATGAAGACTGAGACCGTAGCGCCGGTCACCTTCCGCATCACCGCCGCCGACCCGCACTCGGCGGCGCGCACCGGGGTCCTGGTTACGCCCCACGGCTCCGTGGAGACCCCGGCCTTCCTCCCCGTGGGCACCCGGGGGGCCGTGAAGACCCTCGCGCCCGACGAGGTGCGCGCCCTGGGTGCCGAGATGATCCTGGCCAACACTTATCACCTGTACCTGCGGCCGGGGGAGGAGGTGGTGCGCGCCGCCGGCGGCCTGCACCGCTTCATGGGCTGGCCGGGCCCCATCCTCACCGACAGCGGCGGCTTCCAGGTCTTCAGCCTGGCGCCGCTCCGCCGCCTGTGCCCGGACGGGGTATCCTTCCGCTCCCACCTGGACGGTTCCACCCATCTCCTCACCCCGGAGCGGGTGGTGGAGGTCCAGGAGGCGCTGGGCAGCGACGTGGCCATGCCCCTGGACGTCTGCCCGCCCTATCCGGCCGCCCGCGGCGACGTGGAGGAGGCGGTCCGCCTCACGGCCGCCTGGCTGGAGCGCTCCCTGCGCGCCCGCCGCCGTCCTGACCAAGCCCTGTTCGGGATCGTCCAGGGCGGCGCGCACCTGGACCTGCGCACCCGCAGCGCGGCGGCTGCCGTGTCCCTGGACCTGCCCGGGTACGCCGTGGGCGGGCTGAGCGTGGGGGAGCCCCGGGAGGTGCTGCTGGGTGTGCTGGACCACACCGTCCCCCTCCTACCGGCCGACCGTCCCCGCTACCTGATGGGCGTCGGCAGCCCGGACCTGATCCTGGAGGCGGTGTGGCGGGGAGTCGACCTGTTCGACTGCGTCTTGCCGACGCGCCTGGCCCGTAACGGCACGGTGTGGACGCGCGCCGGCCGCCTGGTGGTGCGCAACGCGGCGTACGCCCGCGACTTCCGGCCGCTGGAGGAGGGGTGCGCCTGCTACGCCTGCCGCCACTTCACGCGCGCCTACATCCGCCACCTGCTGCGGGCGGGCGAGACCCTCGGCCTGCGCCTGTGCACCTGGCACAACCTGCACTTCCTCCTGGACTTCATGCGCCGGCTGCGCGAGGCGATCCGCGCCGGGGCCCTCGGTGACTTCCGCCGCGCTTTTCACGAGCGAGCGGTCCGCTGGTGAGGGGGTCCGCGGCGGCGGGACGCCGGGCGGTGGCCCACCGAAGGCTCGCCTCCTGGGAGGTATACTTACAGGGACGGGTCGAGAGAGGAGCGGAGACGAGGCGCCGTGCCGCGGGTGCCGCTGATCCTGGTCGATCCTGCCTTCTGCAAGCGCTGCGGGATCTGCATTTTCTTCTGCCCCACCGGGGTCTTCGACGCCCGCGACGACGGGCTGCCCCTGGTCGCCCGGCGCGAGAAGTGCATCTGGTGCGGGCTGTGCGAGGTGCGGTGTCCGGACTTCGCCATCACCCTCGAGCCGGAAGGGCAGGAGGAGGCCGGACCGGGCCGGGAGGGGGAGGGACGGTGACCGTCCGCGTGCGGCTCATGCAGGGGAACGAGGCGTGCGCCGAGGGCGCGCTGTACGCCGGCTGCCGCTTCTTCGCCGGCTACCCGATCTCGCCGTCCTCCGAGCTCGCCGAGGTGCTCGCCGCCCGGCTGCCCCAGGTAGACGGCCGCTTCATCCAGATGGAGGACGAGATCGGCAGCTTGGCCGCCGTCATCGGCGCCTCCCTGGCCGGGCTGAAGGCGATGACGGCCACGAGCGGCCCCGGCTTCTCCCTCATGCAGGAGGGCATCGGCTACGCCAGCATGGCCGAGGTCCCGGTGGTCATCGTGGACGTGATGCGCGCGGGACCGAGCACCGGCCTGCCCACCTCGCCCTCCCAGGGGGACGTGATGCAGGCGCGCTGGGGCACCCACGGCGACCACCCGGTGGTCGCCTTCTGCCCGGGGACCGTGGCCGAGGCCTTCGCCCTCACCGTCGAGGCCTTCAACGCCGCCGAAACCCTGCGGTTGCCGGTCGTCCTCCTGATGGACGAGGTGATGGCCCACCTGCGCGAACAGGTGGAGCTCCCGGCGCCGGGGGAGCTCCCCGTCCTGGACCGCAAGCGGGCCAGCGGGCCGCGGGAGACCTACCTCCCCTACCGGGCCGAGGAGGACGGGGTCCCGCCCATGGCCGTCCTGGGCGAGGGTTACCGGTTTCACGTGACCGGCCTCTACCACGACGAGCGGGGCTTCCCGACGGGCGACCCGCGGCGGGCGGAGGCGCTCATCCGCCGCCTGCACCGGAAGCTGGAGCTGGCCGCCGAGCGGTTCTGCCGTTTCGCGGCCGAGGGGACGGAGGATGCCGAGGTCCTCGTCGTGGCGTACTGTTCCGTGGCCCGCGCCGCCCTGCAGGCGGTGCGGCTGGCCCGGCAGGAGGGGGTGCGGGCGGGCCTCCTCCGCCTCCTGACCTTGTGGCCCTTCCCCGCCGCCGTGGTGCGCCGGACGGCGGAGCGGGCGCGGCAGGTGCTGGTGCCCGAGATGAACCTGGGCCAGCTGGTGGGCGAGGTGGAGCGGGCGGTGGCCGACAGGGCGCCGGTCCGCTCCCTGACGAAAGCCAGCGGTGAGCTGATCCGACCGGACGAGGTGCTGGCGGCCATCCGGGAGGTGGCAGGCCGATGAGGACCACTGCTGAGCGAGAGGCGCGCGCCCTCCTGCGTCTGGGGAACCTGCCCCACATCTGGTGCCCCGGCTGCTCCAACGGGATCGTCCTGCGCGCCGTCGCCCGGGCCATCCTCCAGGCGGGGCTGGACCGGGACCGGACGGTCATCGTGTCGGGGATCGGCTGCTCCTCCCGGGCCACCGGCTACCTGGACTTCGACACGGTCCACACCACCCACGGCCGGCCCCTGGCCTTCGCCACCGGCATCAAGCTGGCCAACCCCGAGCTGAACGTGATCGTCCTGGCCGGGGATGGCGACACGGCGGCCATCGGCGGCAACCACTTCATCCACGCGGCCCGGCGCAACGTGGGCCTGGCCCTGGTCTGCTTCAACAACAACATCTACGGGATGACGGGCGGGCAGCACTCGCCCACCACCCGCCTGGGGGACCGGGCGACCACCGCCCCCTACGGTCACCTGGAGCCGACCTTCGACCTCTGCCGGTTGGCGGAGGCGGCCGGGGCTACTTACGTGGCGCGGGGCACGGCCTACCACTTCCAGCCCCTGGTCCGCTACCTGACGACGGCCTTCCGCCACCGGGGCTTCGCGTTCGTGGAGGTGGTGAGCACCTGCCCGGTCTACTACGGCCGGCAGAACCGCTTGGGCGGGGCGCCGGAGATGCTCCAGTGGATCGCCGAGCGCAGCGTCACGATGCGCGAGGCGGAGAAGCTGCCACCGGCGGAACTGGCGGGGAAGATCGTCGTCGGGGAGTTCCGGCGCGTCGAGGCCCCGGAGTACAGCGCCGCCTACTTGGACCTGGTGCGGCGCGTGCGGCAGGAGGCGGGGGCCC
>JBBIPI010000163.1:0-3782 GCA_037442985.1 Clostridiales bacterium | reverse complement strand
AGCCGCCGCGGCCCGGCCCGAGGCGCTGGCGGCGCTGCGGGCGCGGCTGCAACAGGTGGTGGGGGCGGCGGCCGTCGTAGAGGAGGTCCTGCACGCCGCCCGGCAGGACGACGGCGAGCGGGTAGCCTGGTTCGAGGTGGACGAGGGCACGGGCGCCGGCTGCGTGGTGGATACCCCCCTCGAGCCAGGGCCGGAGCTGGCCGAACGCCTCTTCCGCCCTCTGCACGCGGTGGTGCTCACCTCGGCCACGCTCTCCATCGACGGGAGCTTCGAGTACTTCGTGCGCCAGGTCGGCCTGGACGCGGCCAGGACCCTGGCCATCGACCCGGCGTTCGCCTACCGGGAGCAGGCCCTCCTGTGCCTGCCCACGGACGTGCCGGACCCGGCAGGGGACGAGGAATCCTACCTCGAGCAGGCCTGCGCCTTCCTGGGGCGGTTGGGCCCCGCCCTGGGCGGCCGCACCTTGGTCCTCTTCACCTCGCACCGGGCGCTGCGGGAGGCGTACCGCCGCCTGGCGGAACCGCTGGCGCGGGCCGACATCACCCTCCTGGGCCAGGGGATCGACGGCGGGCAGGCCCGCCTGCTGGAGGCCTTCCGCCGGCAACCCCGGGCGATGCTCCTGGGAGCCGCCAGCTTCTGGGAGGGCATCGACCTGCCGGGCGACCTGCTCCAGTGCGTGGTGCTCATGCGCCTGCCCTTCCGTCCCCCCGGCCACCCGCTGACGGAGGCGCGCCTGGAGGCCATCGCCAGCAAGGGGGGCGACGCCTTCCGCCATCTCACCCTGCCAGAGGCGGTCCTCCGCTTCAAGCAGGGCTTCGGCCGGCTGGTGCGGCGCTCCACCGACCGGGGGGCGGTGGTCGTCCTGGACCCGCGGCTGCTCAGCAGGCACGCCAGCTACGGCCACGCCTTCCTCGCCTCGCTCCCCGGGCCGCGCCTGTTCGCCGGGACGCTGGACGAGGTGCTGGAGGCGGTGGCGCGCTGGGTGCTGCGCGGCGTCGCGCCGCCTGCCGGCGCGTTGGAACTCGTGGGGAACGGGTGATGATCATGCGCGTGCTCCTGACCAACGACGACGGCGTGTACGCGGAGGGCCTCCAGACCCTGCGGCGGGAGCTGGAGGCCGAGGGGAACGTGGAGGTGTTCGTGGTCGCGCCCGAGCGGGAGCGGAGCGCTGCAAGCCACGCCATAACCCTCCACAAGCCGGTCTACGTCCACCGGATCAAGATGGAGGACTGCCCCTCGCCCACCTGGTCGGTGAGCGGCACCCCGGCGGACTGCACCAAGCTCGGCGTGCTGGCCCTCCTCGACCGGCGCCCGGACCTGGTCATCTCCGGGATCAACCGCGGGCCCAACCTGGGCATGGACGTCTTCTACTCCGGCACCGTCTCGGCGGCCATCGAGGGGGCGATCCTGGGCCTGCCCTCCCTGGCCGTGTCCCTGGCCACCTTCGAGGACGCCGACTACTCCTTCGCCGCGCGGGTGACGGTGGCGCTGGTGCGTCTGATCCGCGACCGCGGCCTGCCTCCCGGTGCCCTGCTAAACGTGAACATCCCCGCCCTCGAGGGAGGCGAGGTGCCCGGGGTGGCCTTCACCCGCCTCGGCCTGCGCTACTACACCGACGTCTTCTACCCCCGCCAGGACCCGCGGGGCCGCACCTACTACTGGCTGGCTGGCGACATCCGGCGGGGCGAGGAGGAGCCCGACACCGACATCGGCGCCCTGGAGCGCAACCTGATCTCCATCACGCCCCTGCACCTGCGCATCACCGACACGCGCCTGCTCAAGGAGCTGCAGGGCTGGGCGTCCGCCCTGGAGGGGGTCCTCGCCGCGCGCCGCTGAGAAACAGGTCGCGCGCGCAGCATTTGCCTGCGACCGGCCGCGGGCGCGCGCGCATGCTAGAACCGCACGAGCGCCGCACCTCGGGCGCAGCGACGGCGGGGGGGATTGCCCGATGGCGCGCAACCGCAACCGGGCTGTGGTCCCGGAAGCCGCTGACGCGCTCGAACGGTTCAAGTACGAGGTGGCCGAGGAACTCGGACTGCGCGACGACATCGAGCAGCGCGGGTGGGAGAACATGACGACCCGTCAGGTAGGCAGGATCGGCGGCAACATGGTCCGCCGCATGGTCCGCCACGCCGAGCAGGACATGGCCCGCGGCGACTACAGCGAGTGACGCGGCCCGACAGGCGCGCGTGCAGGGGGGCTCCGAGCCCCCTTCTCTTTGCCGGCGCCCGGCATGAAGGGCGTCGCTCCTTCATATCCCTGTGAGCGGGGGAGGGAGGAGGGCGTGCGCCAGTCCCAGGAAGGGGCCCCAGCCGGCCACCTGTTCGACCCGCGCGCCGTGGCGGCGGGCGCCGCGACGTCGTTGGCCGCCAGCGCGGCGGTCGCCCTGGCCGCCGGCCTAGCCGTCTACTTCACAGCCCTCACGGAGACGTACCTCGCCCTGGCGCTCTACTACGCCGGGTTCCTGGTCGTCCTCGTCGGCGGGATGGTGGCCGCCCGAGCCGCGCGCCGCCTCGGTTGGCTCCACGGGGGCATGGCCGGGGCGGTCACCGCCTGCCTCGCCCTGGTGGCCGTGGCGGTGCTCTTCCCGGGCAGCCTGCTCCCGGCGGAGGTGGCCAGACAGGCGGGCCTGGCCTTCCTCACCGGCGCCGTGGGAGGCGTGATCGGCGTCAACCTCTGAAGGCCCGCCCTGGGGGGAAGAAATTGCGACGGCGCCTGCTCGGGCTGATCCTGCTCCTCTCGGTGGTCCTGACGCTGCCGCCGCCCGCCGCGGCCCTGACCGTCTCCCGGCTGCCGGTGCGCGAGGGGATGAGGGGCGACGACGTCCGCCGGATCCAGGCGCGGCTCAAGGAGTTGGGTTTCTACGACGGTCCGGTGGACGGGCTCTTCGGGCCGCGCACCAGGGAAGCGGTGGGCCGGTTCCAGGAGGCCCGGGGCCTCCCCCGCGTGGGCTTCGTGGGACCCCGCACCCTGGCGGCGCTGCAGGAGCCTCCCCCCGCACCCATGCAGGCCAGCCGGGAGCGGGCGGCGCCGGCGACCCGGGCGCCCGCCCGACCGCCCCTGCCGCTGCCGGCCCCCGAGACCGGGGGACGCCTGGCGCTCACCTTCGACGACGGCCCCGATCCCCGCGTCCTGCCGGCCATCCTCGAGGCGCTCGCGGAGCACCGCGTACGCGCCACTTTCTTCGTGACCGGCCGGCAGGCCGAGGAGCGGCCGGAGCTGGTGCGCCTCCTGGCCGCCGGCGGCCACCAGGTGGAAAACCACGGCTACTCCCACCGCCCGGCCGGCGCGCTGGGCCGCCGGGCCCTGCGCGAGGAGATCGAACGCACGGCGGAGACGATCCGGCGGCTCACCGGCCGCCGCCCCCGCTTCTACCGCCCGACCGGGGGCGACCTGGACCAGGATGTCCTGCTGGCCGCCGCGGACGCGGGCCACCGGTTGATCCTCTGGACGAACATCGGCGCCCCGGACGTGCCGTTCCCGGGCGAGGAGAAGCTGGTGGCGCGCCTGGCGGCCGCCGCCTTCGACGGGGCCATCATCATGCTGCACGCCGACCGCCCCGAGACGGCCCGGGCCCTGCCGGGCGTGCTCTCCGCCTGGAAGGCGCGGGGGGTCACCCCCCTCACCCTGTCCGAGTTGCTGGCGGGCCGTCCGTGAGCAGCTTCCCGCCCTACAGGCGCTCGCCGCGGGCCAGCGCCTCCTCCGCCCGGCGGATCATCACCCGCACCATGCTGCCGCCGATCTTCCCGCCCACCCGACCGTACTCCCGCGCCGGGATCTCG
>JBBIPI010000162.1:0-3817 GCA_037442985.1 Clostridiales bacterium | reverse complement strand
ATAATTTAAGTCCCGTCTAGTACACAATGCTCGTAAGAGGGTTGGGGGGAAGGGCCATGGCTTTCCCCGCGACGCGCCTGCGCCGCCTCAGGTCGTCCCCGAGCCTGCGGGGGATGGTGAGGGAAACGCGGCTGGACCCGAGCTGCTTCATCTACCCCCTGTTCGTCGTCCCCGGCCGGGGGGTGGCGGATCCGATCCCCTCGCTGCCGGGGCTGTGCCACTGGTCGGTGGACCGGGTGGTCGGGGAGGCCGAAGAGGTGCTCTCCCTGGGCATCCCCGCCGTCCTCCTCTTCGGCATCCCCGAGCAGAAGGACGAGCTCGGCTCGGAGGCGTACAGCGACGAGGGCGTGGTGCAGCAGGCCGTCCGCGCCCTGAAGCAGCGCCTACCCGAGCTGGTCGTGATCACCGACGTCTGCCTGTGCGAGTACACCAGCCACGGCCACTGCGGCGTCGTCGTGGACCGTCAGGTGGACAACGACCGTACGCTGGAGCTGCTGGTGCGCACCGCCCTCTCCCACGCGCGGGCGGGCGCCGACCTGGTGGCGCCCTCCGACATGATGGACGGCCGGGTGGCCGCCATCCGCGCCGCCCTGGACGAGGAGGGGCACACGGGCGTCGGCATCCTCTCCTACGCCGCCAAGTACGCCTCCGCCTTCTACGGGCCGTTCCGGGAGGCGGCTTTCTCCGCGCCGGCCTTCGGCGACCGGCGCGGTTACCAGATGGACCCGGCCAACGCCCGCGAGGCGCTGCGCGAGGTGCTCCTGGACGTGGAGGAGGGCGCCGACATCGTGATGGTCAAGCCCGCCCTGGCCTACCTGGACGTGATCCACCGGGTGCGGGAGGCGGTGCACCTCCCCGTGGCGGCCTACAACGTCAGCGGGGAGTACTCCCTGGTCAAGGCGGCCGCCGCCCGGGGCTGGGTCGACGAGCGCCAGACGACGCTGGAGATCCTGACGTCCATCCGCCGCGCGGGGGCTGACCTGATCATCACCTATCACGCCAAGGACGTCGCCCGCTGGCTCCGCGAGGGACGGGTGTGAGGGGGTGGATGGGTGTGAAGTGCGAGCGGTGCGCGTATTGCGGGCGCGAGGTCGAATCTTTCTATTACTGCAGCTATGTCAACGACGGCGGGCAGACCTACGAATCCTGCTTCTGCGTCTGTGACGACTGCCGGGGTGAGATCGAGAAGCTCGGCCGCGTTACCCTGTGGCGGCCGCCGGAGGAAGGTGAGGACGGTTGACCTCCCGGCGGGGTATGGGGCGCCGTCCGGCTCGGCCATCCTAAGGCTACCATCCTGACGGGAGGCCCACCCGAGATGCCAGTGCTACGCGTCGCCGCCGTCCTGCTGCTGGCGGCCGGGCTGGCCGCCGCGGGCTGCGCCCGCAAGCCCGCCCGGCCGGAGACCCCGGTCGAGAGAGGGCGCCGGCTGTTCACCGAGATGGGGTGCAACGCCTGCCACACGCTCGACGGCACCCCCGGCGCCGGCCCCACCATGAAGGGGCTGTACGGCAGCCAGGTCAGGCTCGTGGACGGCCGGACGGTCACGGCCGACGAGGCCTACCTGCGCGAGTCGATCCTGGATCCCGATGCCAAGGTCGTCGAGGGCTTCTCGGCGGGCGTGATGGCCGCCGCCGTCTCCCGGCAACAGGTGGAGAAGGACGGTAACCTGGACGCCCTGGTCGCATACATCAAGACCATCAGATGAAGGCCGGCTGCCAACCCGGCGGGCGCGCCCGCGGGGGCTTAGCGCACCACCAGCACCGGGCAGTGGGCCATGTGGACCACGCGGTCGCTCACGCTGCCCAGCAGCACGCCCTGAATGCGGCCGAGGCCCCGGGAGCCCACGACGATCAGGTCCACATTCGCCTCGCGCGCCACGTTGACGATCTCGGCCGCCGGATCGCCCACGGTGACCAGCACGGTGGTCGGCACCTCCTTGGGGAAGGCTTCCTCCACCTGGGCTACCAGCTCGCGCGCCCGCTGGCGCGCGCCGGCCTCGATCTCCTCCAGGATGGCGGCCAGGTTGGGGCCGCCAGTCTCGAGCGAGACGTACCGGTAGTCGAGCGGCCGCACCACGTGGACGATGGTGACCCGCGACCCTTCCAGGGACTCGGCCAGCGTGCGCGCGAAAGCGGTGGCCTTCTTGGCGCCCTCGGACTCGTCGATGGCCAGCAGGATGTGCATGGAATACCCCCCGCGCAGTCAGGATCACGCTTCCATGATACCTTTTCGCCGGCCCGGGGTACAGGCGGGGAGCGCGTTCCCTAACGAATCGGGGGTGGTATAATGATGGTAACGTACATAAAAACAACCTGTAGGGGAGGGACTTGCGATGTCGCTGACGCGGTGGAGCCCCTGGGACGAGTTGATCCGGCTGCGGGAGGAGATGAGCCGCCTCCTCGACAACTCCCTGTTTCCCGCCCTGTGGCGCGGCGAATGGCAGCCGAGCCTCGACGTGTACGAGCAGGGGAATGAGATCGTCGTCAAGGCGGACCTCCCCGGGCTCGAGCCCAAGGACGTGGAGGTGCGGGTCTTTCCCGACCTGGTGACCCTCAAGGGCGAGAGCCGGCAGGAGGAGGCGGTGGAGCGGCCCGGCTACTACCACAGGGAGCGCCGTTACGGCTCCTTCTTCCGTCAGATCCGCCTTCCCGCCCGGGTGATCGCGGAGGACGCCAAGGCCACCTTCAAGAACGGCGTCCTGGAGGTGCGGATCCCCAAGGCGGAGAAGGACGAGGGGCGCGGCTTCAAGGTCGACATCCAGCAGGGTTGAGGCCCGGCGGCTTCGCGCCGGCGGAGGCGGGGCCCGGCCGCGCGGCCGGGCCCCGGCATTCTTGCCGCCCCTGCCGGGCCGCGCAGCTCGCGGCCACGGTCGCTCCTCATCCCGCCGCGCTGAGGGGGAGGCCGTCGAAGAGGGCGTAGGGGAGCAGCTCGGCGCCGACCCAGCGGGCGTCGCTGCTCAGCTCGGCCAGGCGGTGGGCGAAGGCGTCGAAGGCGTTGGCGGCCAGGAGGCAGTTCTTGATCCGGCCCACCGGGCGGCCGTCGCGCACCAGGAAGCCGAGGCTGACGTTGCCCTGGACCTCGCCCGCGTACGGGTTGCCGGCCCAGGCGCCCAGGAGGCTCTCGATGTACACGCCCTCGCGCAGATCCGCCAGGATCTCGCGGTGGTGGCGGCGCCCGCCCTTGAGGATCAGGTTGGTCGGCGCCGGGGCCGGCTGGGAGCCCAGGCTGCGCAGGCCGTTGCCGGTGGGGGCCAGGCCCAGGCGGGCGGCGGTGCGGCGGTCGAGGTAGTAGGTCTCCAGGCGCCCCTCGACGAGCAGGGGAGTCTGGCGGCAGGGCGTGCCCTCGCCGTCGAAGGGGGCGGTGTGGGGCCCGAAGGGCAGGGTGCCATCGTCCACGAGGGTGACGCGGGGGCCGGACACCTGCTGGCCCAGCCGGCCGGCCCAGGGGCTGAAGCCCTTCTCCACTGCCTTGCCGTCCAGGGAGGCGACCAGGGGCCGCAGCAGGTCGCTCAGGGCGTGCGGCCCCAGGAGCACCGGGTAGGAGCCGCTGCGGAAGGGGACGTTGGTGCGCGCCAGGCGGAACAGCTCGACGACGCGCGCGCTGAAGCGGTCGGCGTCCGCCTCGGGGTCGCCCAGGTTGCCCCGCGTGACCCCGTCGTAGACCCAGACCATGTTCTCTCCGTCGACCAGCTCGCCCCCGACGAAGAGGGAGAAGCGGGTGGAGCGGTACTCGCCCCGGAAGCCGCGGCTGTTCAGGAGGATGACCCGTCCTTCCTCGCGGTCCACGCCGGCGAAGGCCTGGATGCGGGGGTCGTGGG
>JBBIPI010000161.1:0-3876 GCA_037442985.1 Clostridiales bacterium | reverse complement strand
GCGTCCTCCTGGGCGACGGCGCCGGCGCGGCCCTGATCCGCCCGGTACCCGAGGGGTACGGGGTGCTGGGCGTGCACCTGGGTAGCGACGGCAGCGGCGGCGACCTCCTCAAGGTGCCGGCCGGCGGGTCCCGTCTGCCCGCCTCGGCGGAGACGGTGGCCGCCGGGCAGCACTACATCCACATGAACGGCCGCGAGGTGTTCAAGTTCGCCGTGGTCACCATGGGGGAGGCGGCGGAGCGGGCGCTGCAGGCGTGCGGGCTCACCTTCGCCGACGTGGACTGGTACGTCCCCCACCAGGCCAACCTGCGCATCATCGACGCCTCGGCGCGCCGCTTCGGCCTGCCCAGGGAGAAGGTGATCGTGAACGTGGACCGCTACGGCAACACCTCGGCCGCCTCCATCCCCATCGCCCTCTGGGAGGCGGTGCGGGACGGCCGCATCCGGCGCGACGACGTCGTCCTCCTGGTCGCCTTCGGCGGGGGGCTGACCTGGGGCGCCGTTGTGGTGCGGTGGTACTGAGATGGGGAAGCTGGCCTTCCTCTTCCCCGGCCAGGGGGCGCAGTTCGTCGGCATGGGCGCCGACCTAGCCCGGGCGTACCGGGAGGCGCGGGAGGTCTTCGCGGAGGCCGACGACGTCCTGGGATTCCCCCTCTCCCGCCTGTGCTTCGAGGGGCCGGCGGAGCGGCTGCAGGAGACGCCGGTGACCCAGCCGGCCATCCTGACCGCGAGCGTCGCCGCCCTGCGCGTGCTGGAGCTGTACGGCTGGCGGGCGGAGGCGGCGGCGGGGCTCAGCCTGGGCGAGTACACCGCCCTGGTGGCGGCCGGCGCCCTGGAATTCCGCGACGCCGTGGCGCTGGTGCACAAGCGGGGCCGCTTCATGGACGAGGCGGTGCCGGCCGGCCAGGGGGCGATGGCGGCGGTGATCGGCCTGGAGCGGGAGCAGGTGGAGGCCCTCTGCCGGGAGGCGGCGGCCGCGGCCCCGCCCCCGGAGGGGGGAGGACCTGCCGTGGTGGAGGCCGTAAACTACAATTGCCCGGGGCAGGTGGTCATCGCCGGCCATGCGGCGGCGGTGGAGGTGGCCGCGGCCCTGGCGCGGGAGGCCGGCGCCCGGCGCGTGGTGCCCCTGGCCGTGAGCGGCCCCTTCCACTCGCGGCTGATGGCCCCGGCGCAGGCGCGCCTGGCGGCAGAGCTGGAGCGGGTGCCGCTCCGGGACGCCCGCATCCCGGTGGTGGCCAACGTCTCGGCCACCTACGTGACCGGCGCCGCAGAGATCCGCCGCGCCCTCGTGGCTCAGGTGGCGAGCCCGGTGCTCTGGGAGGACAGCATGCGGCGCCTCCTGGCCGACGGGTTCGACCGCTTCCTGGAGGTGGGGCCCGGGACGGTGCTGACCGGCTTCCTGCGCCGGATCGCCCGGGAGGCCCGCGCCGCGGCCGTCCAGGACCTGGAGTCGCTGGCACGCGTCCTTGAACTGCAGGGGGAGGTCAATTAAACTTGCTGCTGCATGGCCAGGTGGCCCTCGTCACGGGCGGGTCGCGCGGCATAGGCCGAGCCATCGCCCTGGCCCTCGCGGCCAGCGGGGCGCGGGTGGCGGTCAACTACGTCCGCGGGGCCGAGGCGGCCGAGGCGGTGGTAGCGGAGATCGCCGCGCGGGGCGGCGAGGCGGTCGCCCTCCAGGCGGACGTGGGCGACTTCCAGGCCGCCGAGGGGCTGGTGGCGGCGGTGGAAGGGCGCTTCGGCCGGCTGGATATCCTGGTCAACAACGCCGGGGTCACGCGCGACACCCTCCTTCTCAGGATGAAGGAGAGCGATTGGGACGACGTGATCCGCACCAACCTGAAGGGCGCCTTCAACTGTGCCCGGGCTGCCGCCCGCCTCATGCTGCGGCAGCGCTACGGGCGCATCATCAACATCAGCTCCGTCGCCGCCTTCTTCGCCCACCCGGGCCAGGCCAACTACGCGGCGGCCAAGGCCGGGATCATCGGCTTCACCCGCGCCCTGGCGCGGGAACTCGGCTCGCGGGGGATCACGGTGAACGCCGTGGCCCCGGGTTTCATCACCACCGACATGACGGACGTGCTGCCGGAGGCGTTCAAGGAGGAGGTGCGGGCGCGCATCCCGGCGGGCCGCTTCGGCACGCCGGAGGACGTGGCCCAGGCCGTGCTCTTCCTCGCCTCGCCCGCCAGCGGCTACGTGACCGGGCACACGCTCGTGGTGGACGGTGGCCTGACCGCCTGAGAGCGGCAGCCAGGGAAAGGGGGTGCAGGGAATTGGCCAAGGATGCCGTGTTCGAGAAGGTCAAGGGGATCATCGTCGAGCAGCTGGGCGTCGAGGAGGACGAGGTGTCCGAAGGGGCGTCCTTCGTTGACGACCTGGGGGCCGACTCCCTGGACGTGGTCGAGCTGATCATGGCTTTCGAAGAGGAATTCAACATCGACATCCCGGACGAGGACGCCGAGCGCATCACGACCGTGCGGGACGCGGTCGAGTACATCAAGGAGAAGACCGGCTAGGCGAGGGCGGGGCCCAAGCGGGGTGCTTGCCCTCGCCCGGCGCGCGGTTCCCCGCCGCGCCGGGGCAGCGCCTCGCGCGAGCCAGCGCGCTGGGCCGCCTGAGCGCAGGGGGTGAGGCCGTCCTGAGCGGAGAGGCCAGGCGCCGCGTGGTCATCACCGGCATGGGGGCGGTGACCCCGTTCGGCGTGGGCGTGGAGGCGCTTTGGCGAGGGTTGGCGGCGGGCGAGTCGGCGGTGGACTACGTGCGGCGGGTCGACCTCTCGGCCTTCCCGAGCCGGATCGGGGCGGAGGTGCGCGACTTCGACCCGGCGCGCTTCCTGGACCGCAAGGAAGCCCGGCGGATGGACCGCTTCACCCAGTTCGCCGTGGCCTCGGCGCTCATGGCCTGGGAGGAGGCCGGGCTCGACCTGAACCGCCTGGACGCCGAGCGCGTCGGGGTGATCCTCGGTTCCGGCTTTGGGGGTATGGAGACCCTGACCGAGGAGTTCGCCACCCTTCTCCAGCGGGGTCCAGATCGGGTCAGCCCCTTCCTGATCCCGATGATGATCGTGAACATGGCGGCTGCCCAGGTGGCCATGGTGCTGGGGGCCCGCGGTCCCAACGAGACAGTGGTCACCGCCTGCGCCTCGGCCAACAACGCCGCCGGCGAGGCCCTCCGCCTCATCCAGCGCGGCGAGGCGGACGTCTGCCTGACCGGGGGGAGCGAGGCGTGCATCTCGCACCTGGCCTACGCCGGCTTCTGCAACATGAAGGCGCTGAGCACGCGCAACGACGAGCCCCGGCGCGCCAGCCGCCCCTTCGACGCGGCCCGCGACGGCTTCGTCATGGGCGAGGGCGCGGGCGTGCTCGTCTTCGAGGCCCTGGACCACGCCCTGGCCCGCGGCGCGCCCATCCTGGCCGAGGTGGCCGGCTACGGCATGTCGGCAGACGCCTTCCACGTGACCCAGCCGCCTCCCGACGGCGAGGGCGGGGCCCGTTCCATGCGCCTGGCCCTGGCCGACGCCGGCCTGAGGCCGGAAGACGTGGACTACATCAACGCCCACGGCACGTCGACGCCCCTGGGCGACGTGGCCGAGACCCGGGCCATCAAGGCGGTGTTCGGCGACCACGCCCGCCGGCTCGCCGTGAGCTCCACCAAGTCCATGACCGGCCACCTGTTGGGGGCGGCAGGGGCCGTGGAGCTGATCGCCTGCGTCCAGGCCCTCCGCGAGGGGCTCATCCCCCCCACCATCAACCTGGACGAGCCCGACCCGGAGTGCGACCTCGACTACGTCCCCCACCGGGCGCGCCGGGCTCAGGTGCGCGTCGCCCTCTCCAACACCTTCGGCTTCGGCGGCCACAACGCCACGATCATCGTGAAGCGG
>JBBIPI010000160.1:0-3952 GCA_037442985.1 Clostridiales bacterium | reverse complement strand
CGCCACGCCCTGCGGCTGCCGGGCTTCGCCGAGCTGGTGTGCCGCGGGCAGGCGGAGGTCTGCGGCGCCGACGCCCGCGGCCGGCCCGTGCCGCAGTCGCTGTGGAACACCAACCGGCTCATCTTCTCGTACCAGTGGGCCGACGGGGTGAAGACGGGCACCACGAGCGCCGCCGGCAACTGCCTGGTCGCCTCGGCCAGCCGCCGGGGGCTGCAGCTCATCGCCGTGGTCCTGAACAGCGGCGACCGCTGGGACGACGCCCGGCGGCTGCTGGAGTGGGGCTTCGGCCGCTTCGCCCTGCGCAACCCGGCGCCCGCCGGCACGGTGATCGCCCGCGTGCCGGTCCGGGGCGGGCGGACGCCGACGGCCGACCTCACCCCCGTGCGCGACCTGTACCTGGTGGTGGAGCGGGAGGACCTGGGGCGGCTGCGCACGGTCCTGGACGTGACGCCGGACCTGCGGGCGCCCTTGCGCGCCGGCGCCGTGGTCGGCACCTTCACCGCCCGGGTGGGCGAGCGCGTGCTGGGCCAGGTGCCCCTGGCGGTGCGGCAGGACGTTCCCGCCGCGCCGTGGTGGCGCCGCCTGCTGGAGCGGATATCCCGGTTCACATCTAGGGGCTGAGCAGGGCGCCCACGGTGACCGGCCGGAAGCCCTTGGCCGCCAGGGCGGGGAGGAGGGAGAGCAAGGCGTCGGGGGTGTCGATGGCGGCGTCGCTGGCCGAGAGGCGGACGATGTCGCCCGGATGGGCCCGGCTCAGCACGCGGCGCACCACGTAGTCGGGACCCGGGGTCGCCCAGTCCTGGGCGTCGGTGCCCCAGAGGACGACGGTGTAGCCCAGCTCCGCAGCCACCGCCATGACCTCGTCGTCCACGTCCCCGTCCGGCGGGCGGAAGAGGGTGGGCCGCGCCCCGCTGGCGGCGGCGATCTGCTCCTGGGCCTTCAGGATCTCCTCCCGCACCACCTCGGCCGGGTAGCGGCTGAGGTGCACGTGCTGGTGGCCGTAGCTGGCCACCTCGTGGCCCTCGGCCACCATGCGCTTGACCAGGTCCGCGTGGGAGGCGGCCCAGGGGCCGGAGACGAAGAAGGTGGCCCGGACCTGGTGGGACCGCAGGACGTCCAGGATGCGCTCCGGCACCTGCTCGCCCCAGGGCAGGTCGAAGGTGAGGGCGAGCCGCTGGTCCTCCACGGCCACGCCCCTCAGGGGCCGGGGCTTGGCGCTCGCGGGGACGGTGGCGTGGGAGACCCAGAGGCCGAGGCGAGCCAGGGCCAGGGTGAGGAGGACGGAGACGGAGATCAGGGCGCTGCGCCGCACCGCCGGCCGGATGGTGAGGAAGAGCACGGGGCGCACCACCTCCCCCGCGATCCTATGAGGTGGGCCGCCCCGACGATGCCGTCAGGACAGGCGCCAACCAGGCGTCGAGGGCGTGGAACAGGCGCTCGCACAGGCCCGCCTCCCCGGGCCGGGCCTCGTACACGGTGAGGGTGGGACGACGGTCGGGGGGTGCCGCCGGTTGCAGGACGCAGCCCAGGTCCCGCCGGTCGCAGCCTGCGGCGCCGGCGGCTGCCGCGACGAGCCTCCGCGCCAGCAGCCCGCCGGAGGAGGGGAGGGTGCTGTCTCCGGGCGGCCAGGCGACCCACAGGCCGGCGGTCACGAAGGAGAAGGAGGGCAGGCGGGCGCGCGCCCAGGCCGGTTCCTCGCGGCGCGGGGCGCAGGTGGCAAAGGAGGGCACGCCGACCTCCACGCGCACCGTGCCCCACGAGGCCGTCGCCCCGGCCCAGGGGCGGGTGGCGCGCGCCCGGAGCGGCGTCACCTGCAGCGCCCGGTGGGGGCGGCTCCAGGCGCCGGGCGGCAGGTCCTCGGCAGGGGTGACCAGGGCGCGGCCCGCCGCCGCCTCGCAGGAGGCGACGCGGTAGGCCCGGCCACCGTGGAGGTAGACCGCCCCCGGCGGGAGGCTGAATGGGGACTCCTCGCCCAGGGGGACGGCCGGCGCCTCTGCCCGGGCGACCAGGCAGCGGGGGCCGGCGTCGGCGCGGAAGGAGACGCGGGCGTGGGGCCGCCCTGGCCCGCACCAGTGCCAGCCGTCGCCGCTCCGCCGCGCCAGGCCGCGCGCCGCGAGGCGGCCCAGGAGGGGTGCCGGGTCGAGGCGGCCGAAGCGCTCTCCGGGGCGCCAGGGCAGCTCGGCCAGGGCGCAGGCCAGGTGCTGCTCGCAAACGTGCCCGTTATCCGGGTCGAAGGCGGGCTGCTCCGGAGAGGCGGCGAAGAAGCGCTCGGGGTCACCGGCCGGCAGGCGGTCCAGCGGGCCGCCTCCCGCGACCAGAACGGCGGCCGCCGGCCCGCCCGAGCGGCCGGCGCGGCCCGCCTGTTGCCAAGCGGAGGAGACGCTCCCCGGGAAGCCGCAGATGATCACGGCGCCCACGCTCGGCGCGTCGATGCCCACCTCCAGCGCGGAAGTGGCGACGAGGGCCAGCACCTCCCCCCGGCGGAGGGCCTCCTCCAGCCGGCGGCGCTCCCGGGGCGGGTAGCCGGCGCGGTACGCCGCCACCGCCCCGGCGCCCGCCAGGGGGCGCAGAGCGACGGCCAGGCGCTCGCACTCCAAGCGGGTGGGTGCGAAGAGGAGGGTGGGCACGCGGTGGCGCAGGAAGGGGGCGGTCACCCGCACGGCGGCCTGGAGGCGGGCCTCCCGCCCGCGCCCGGCGTCGGCGATCAGGAAGTGGCGCTCCCCGGCGGGGGCGCCGCTGACGGTGACGACGGCGGCGTCCTCCCCGTCCAGGAAAAGCCGGGCGAGGGCGGCAGGGTCGGCCACCGTGGCCGTGCCCAGGAGGAAGGCGGGGCGGCTGCCGTAGAAGGCGGCCACGCGCCTCAGGCGGCGGAACAGGTTGGCCAGGTGGCAGCCGGCGAGGCCGGGGTAGGCGTGGGCCTCGTCCACCACCACGTGCCGCAGGTGGGTCCAGAGCCTGCGCCAGCGCCGGTGACCGGGCAGCAGGACGTGGTGCACCGTCTCCGGATTGGTGCACAGGACGCGGGCGCGGGCGCGGGCCAGCTCCCGGAGGTCACCGGGGGTGTCGCCGTCGCAGGCGAAGACGGCCGCCTCCTCACCCCCCAGGCGGCGCAGGTCCTCCTCCTGCTGGCGGGCGAGCGCTTTCGTGGGGAAGAGGTAGAGAGCCGTGGCCCGCGCGTCCTCGCCTAGGGCCTGCAGCACGGGGAGGTGGAAGCAGAGGCTCTTGCCCGAGGCGGTGGGCGTGGCGACCAGGACGTGGCGCCCCGCCCGCGCCGCCCGGACGCTCGCGGCCTGGTGGGAGTAGAGGGACGTCACGCCCCGGGCCGCCAGGGCCGTTTTCAACCGGGGGTCCAGCCACGGCGGCAACGGCGAGAGGACGGCGCCGCACGGGGGGAACCGGCGCCAGGCCAGCAGGCGGGGGGCCTGCCGGTCGCCGGCCAGGTCCGCCAGGGCGGCGCCCAGGGGGCCGGGCGGAAGCGGCGGAAGATTTATAGCCATATAATGGTAATTCGGTGGACGGGCGGGGGTTCCTCCCCCGGGCGGCTCCTGGGGGCGGCGGGTCGGGTGCGCGTTATAATGGCGGCGTCAGGGGGATGAGGGTGCGCGCGGCGCGTTTCGAACCGGTGGAGCCGCCCGGTTGGTGGGAGGACGCTCCGGCTTACCGCGACCTGGTGAGGGGCAGTCCACCGTTCCCCCACCGGGACGAGGCGGGGCGCTTGGAGGAGTTGGCGACGTTCCCGGCCGCGCGGCGGCGGCGCGTCAGCGCCCTGCTGGCCGAGTACCAGGCGCGGATCGGGGCCGGACCGGCGGCCGTGGAGGCAGCGCGGCTCCTGGCCCGCCCCGACGCGCTGGCCGTTACCACCGGACAGCAGCCGGGCGTCCTCACCGGTCCCCTCTTCACCGTGTACAAGGCGGTCACGGCCGTGAGCCTGGCGCGGCGGGAGTCGCGCCGG
>JBBIPI010000159.1:0-3966 GCA_037442985.1 Clostridiales bacterium | reverse complement strand
GGTGATGCTCACCTACGGCGGCGTGGTGACGTTCGTCACCGTCTACGGGACGGAGCTGGGCGTGCGGAACCCCGGCCTCTTCTTCCTGGTCTACGCCCTCTTCCTCACCCTGACCCGGCCGCTGGCCGGGTCGGCCTTCGATCGGCGGGGTCCGGAGCCGGTGGTGGGCTTCGGGCTCCTGGCCACGATGGCGGGGTTCGCCGTCCTGGGCGGGTGGCGGACGCCCGCCGGCTTCCTCCTGGCCGCCCCCCTCCTGGGCCTCGGCTTCGGCGCCGTCCTGCCGGCGGGCCAGGCCATGGCCGTCAACCAGGTGGCGCCCCGACGGCGGGGCGCGGCCAACGCCACCGTCATGACCGCCCTGGACCTGGGCATCGGCCTGGGCGCCGTGGCCCTCGGGTTCGTCGCCCGTCGCTCCTCCCTCGCGGCGGCCTACCTGGCCAGCGCGGCCGTCCTGCTGGTCCCTCTGCTCTACTTCTTCCTCTTCCTGGCGCGGGACTACCGCCGCAAGGTGGAGACCCGTCGGTGGGAGGAGGCATGACCGGCCGTCCCGGCGCGTATGCTGCCCTCGGTGCTGGCCGTGGGGCGCGTGACCGAATCCTTCTGGAAGCGCATCGGGCTGCTCGTCGTGGCCGCGGTCCTGGTGGCCGCCAGCCGGCCGGCAACTCCGGCCCCCGCCTGGCCTGCGGCGTCATCGCGGCGGCGCCCTGAACCCCGTCGGCCAAGCGATGGACGTGGGCGAGTTCCCGCACGGCGCCTAGTCGTAGCCGGGGAGGTCCCGCGCCTCCCGGTGGAAGCGCCACAGACCCTCCGCGCGGGCGGCCTCCAGGGCGGTCAGGTACTCGCGCCGGGTGAGGCGGCGGTCCAGGGGCGGGTAGCGGAAGGCCCGATAGGCCGGGTAGTACTGGTCCATGAGGTTGACGTAGGTGTCGGGGGACACCTCCCGGGCGAGGAAGCGGGCGACCGCCCGCGTCCCGGCCAGGTCCCCCGGCAGGACCAGGTGGCGCACCAGCAGGCCCCGCCGCGCCAGGCCATCCGCGCCGATCACCAGGTCCCCTACCTGCCGGTGCATCTCCTTGATCGCCTCCCGGTTGCGCTCCGGGTAGTCGCGCACCCGCGACAGGCGGCGGCCCACCTCGGAGTCGGCGTACTTCGCGTCCGGCATGTAGATGTCCACCACGCCGTCCAGGAGGCGCAGGGCGCGGACGTCGTCGTACCCGCCGGTGTTGTACACCAGGGGCAGGCGCAGGCTGCGCTCCGCCGCCAGGGCGACGGCGCGCAGGATCTGGGGGATGACGTGGCTGGGCGTCACCAGGTTGACGTTGTGGCAGCCGCGGCGCTGGAGGGAGAGCATCATCTCCGCCAGTTCCTCGGCGTCGACCGGCAGGCCGTCCCCGCGCTGGCTGATCTCGTAGTTCTGGCAGTAGACGCAGCGCAGGTTGCACCAGCAGAAGAAGATGGTGCCCGAGCCGCGGGTGCCGCGCAGCACCGACTCCTCGCCGAAGTGGGGGTGGTAGGAGGCGACCACCGCGCGGGCGCCGGTGCGGCAGACGCCCAGGTCGCCCGCCAGGCGGTCCACATCGCAGTGCCAGGGGCAAAGGGTGCAGCGACGCAGCTCCTCCCAGGCCGCCTCGGCGCGGCGGGCCAGCTCGCCCGTCTCGGCCAGGGCCAGGTAGGCCGGGAAGGACGGAGCAGGGCGGACGTGCTGCGGCTGCCACTCCTGGTCGCCCAGCGCCCCTCACCCTCTCGCCGCCACTTCTGCGACCGGGAGTACTATGGTACCGCGCCGCAGGCGGTGGTAATGTGGAGAAAAACCCCAGGGGCTGGGGCTCTAGCCCGAGCGCCCGGCGCGCCGGCGCCGCGCCAGGGCGCGCGCCCCCAGCACGGCCAGCAGGACGGCCGCTACCGCCGCCAGCGCGTAGTCCGCCTCGTGGAACCAGACCCGCACGGCGCCCCAGTTCTGCCCCAGGTGGTACCCGGCGTAGGTGAGCGCCCAGGTGAAGGGGATCACGCCCACGGTGGAGTAGACGAGGAAGCGCCCGAAGGGCATGCGCGCCCAGCCGGCCGGGTAGGAGATGACGCTGCGCACGAGGGGCAGGAGGCGCGCGATAAGGACCGCCCACTCCCCGTAGCGGGCGAACCAGTCCTCGGCCGCCCGCAGGTGTTCCTCGCGGAGGAGGAGGTAGCGGCGGTAGCGCCAGATGAGGGGTCGCCCGCCGTAGCGGCCCACGGCGTAGGCGGCGGCCGAGCCGAGCAACTGGCCCAGGGTGGCCAGGGCCACCGCCTCGGCCATCCCCAGCCGTCCCGCCCCCACCAGGAAGCCGGCGTAGGGCAGGACCACCTCGCTGGGCACCGGCGCCCCGGCGCTCTCCAGGGCCATGCCGACCACGATGCCCCAGCCCCCCAGGGCGTTGAGGAAGTCCACCAGCCAGGAAACCGCCGCGGTCAGCACGACTCCATGATAATCGCTGGCCCCGCCGCCCGGCTAGCAGCCTGTGTGAGCTTCGCCATGGCCTCACCAAGGCCGGTACAACCGAGGCCGGCCGCCGCTCCAGGTCATCCGCGACTTCCAGTCGGCAAGTCGACACCGGCATTGTTGTTATCCATCTTCGCCGTCGTCCGTTATAGAACATTGTCGTAACTTTTCTCCTACTCTATGAACGTTCTCAGCAGGAATTGCCCGCTACAGAGAGAACAGGGAGAATGGACAAAGTGGCATGTCATTGGCGGAGAGTAGGCGGTGGCCCAATACTTTCTGGATTCACACAGGGAAAGTCAACAAGAATGCAGGTGACGATAATTGAGAAAACCGTTTGTAAGCCTTATCACCACAGTTGTTGCCGCCATGCTGCTGATCGCTGTACCTGCCGCGGCCGAAAACCTGCGGTCATTACGGGAGTCGGCGGCAACTCCCCCTGGCGCCGATGCATCCGCCGGGATGATCTGGGCGTCTAAAACCATGGATATCATGCTGATGGACGTGGCTAGCATCGTCCCCGGGTTCGGGGGGATGTATCTGGATGCAGCCGAGCAGGTCCTGTACGTCTACGCGGTAGGCAATGAGGACGCCGCAGCGCTTCGCAGGGCCATTGCCGCGGTCTTTGGTCCCGAGATCGTTCCGAATGGCGGCGTTCGCGTAATACCTGGGAAGTATACTGTTCCTCAGCTCTTCGGCTGGTACCAGTTGATCAACGAACACATCTTTTCTCTGCCCGATGTAACGGCCACGGACCTGCAGGAGGCGGGAAACCACCTCTCGATCGGCATAACGCATGAATCAGTACGCGCGCAGGTGGAAGGGGAGATCGAGCGGCTAGGCATCCCACGGGACGCCGTTGCCATCGAAGTCTCTGGCCCGGTCATACCAGCAAACGACACCCTCGTAAGCGCGGTCCGCCCGGTCGACGCTGGCGTACAAATCGAGAACCAGGAGAATCGTGTGACCTGCACGTTCGGCTTCTCGGCCCTTCTCAACGGCGGAGGCCCGGGAACCGTAACCAACTCCCACTGCACCCGTAATATGGGAACAGTTGAAAGCGACAGATTCCACCAACCACTGTATAACGGTACAACCAATCTGATTGGTGTGGAGGCCATCGATCCCCCGCTCTTCAATACTTACCCGTGTCCTGCAGGGAAGCGTTGCCGTTACAGTGACAGCGTATACGTTGCCAATACCGGCAACATCACTCTCAATCAAGGTTACATAGCCAGGCTGCGGATTCCGACGGAAACCGACCACCCATTCCGATTCATTCCGACCACCTGTTCCGAGGGAAAGCGACCACCGATTCCGAGGCAAAGCGACCACCGATTCCGATTCATGCCGACCACTTTTGGACACCTGGTTGGAATTAGTGGTCGCTTTCTCGGAATTGCCAGCTGACTCGGGTGAGGCGGCGCTGGACAGCGACACGGCCACAGGGTCCTGCCCCATCCTGTCCGAACCCTGTGCAAAAACGCACAAGG
>JBBIPI010000158.1:0-4078 GCA_037442985.1 Clostridiales bacterium | reverse complement strand
TGGTCCGCTGGGTGACCCGGATGTACATACCTATAAGATACCGTAACTATGCCTGGTTGTCAATCTCTCTTCCAACTAGCGTGTGCCTATGCAATTTTGGCGTTTTTCCGCCCTCCCCGCCCAAGAAACCTTGTGGCCCAGGACTTATGGCCCTGACTAGGTGCCCAACCGCCCGGTCTGCTGTCGAACTCAGGTCCAGGTCGGCGTCGCTGTACCGGTAGTGGAAGCCGCCGCGCCCGTGCAGGCGGAAGTAGCGCACCGGCCCGCGGGCCAGCGCCGCGCCCAGGGGCCCCAGGGGGTCGCCGGCGGGGATGAGGCCCAGCTCGTCGCAGAGGCGGAGGAACTGCTCCGGGGGCCAGCCCCCGCGCGGCTCCCAGGCCAGGGGGATGCCGCCGGCGCGCAGCTCGGGGATCAGGGCGCGCAGGTTGGCCAGGTGCTCGGGGCGCGGATCGAAGGCGGGCGGGGTCTGCAGCAGGACGACAGCCGCCCCGAGGGCGCGGGCCACGGCCAGGGTGGCCTCCCACCCGCGCCGCACCGGCGCCGTGGGCCGGAGCAGACCGCACAGGGGCCGCTCCTCCGGCGCCAGGGGCGAGCGCAGGCGCCGGTAGGTGGGGCTGCCGGCCGGGTGGGTCACCAGTTGCCAGGCCTTGACGCAGAAGACGAACCCGGCGGGCGCTACCTCCCGCCAACGCCGCGCCGTCTCCACCGCCGGCGGCTGGTAGAAGGTCTGCTGCACCTCCACCGCCCCCAGCCGGCGCGCGTACTCCTCCCGTCGCACCGGCCACCCGCAGCACCCGACGTGGACCCCGGCAGCCAGCGGCGTCACCCCCCGATCGTTTTGTTCTCCGCCGCGGCCGGCGTCCGTCCTTGACGCCGCCCGCCGCACGCGCTATCTAACCAGACGGAGGCGCGCACCACGCCGCCTCACGGTGATGGAGTCCACCGTAACCGCCCCCCGAGGGCTGATGACTCCTGCCAAGGTCGGCGGCCGCGGCGGGAGTCGGCGGCTGGCCGTAAGGGGGGCCGGTCCCGTGGAAGGCGAACTGGAAAGGCTGCTGGCGCGGGCGACCGCGGTCCTGGATGGCCTGGGCGACCGGGCGGCGCCTGCCCGCCGCGCGCTGGCGTCCCTGCGGGAGCGGCTGGTGGAGGGGCGCTTCCACTTGGCCGTCCTGGGACAGTTCAAGCGGGGCAAGAGCACCCTCCTGAACGCCCTCCTGGTCGAGCCGCTCCTGCCGGCCGCCGTCATCCCCCTCACCTCCGTGCCCACCCTGCTGCGGGCCGGCGACGACCGGCGGGTCCGCGTCTTCTACGAGGACGGGCGCCCGCCCGACGAGCGCGCCGGCGGGCCCGTGGAGGAGTTGGCCGCCTTCCTCGCCCGTTTCGTGAGCGAGGAGGCCAATCCCTGCACCCGGCTGGGGGTAGAGCGGGTGGAGGTGTCTCACCCCGCCCCCCTCCTCCGGCGGGGCGTCGTCCTCATCGACACCCCCGGCATCGGCTCCACCCACCGGCACAACACCGAGACGACCCTCCGCTTCCTCCCCCAGTGCGACGCGGCCCTCTTCGTCGTGTCGGCCGACCCGCCGCTGACCGAGGCGGAGCTGGAGTTCCTCCGGGAGGCCCGCGCCCGGGTGCCCCGCCTCTTCTTCGTGCTGAACAAGGTCGACTACCTGGCCGCGGACGAGCTGAGCCAGGCGGTGCGCTTCCTGCGGGGCGTGCTGAGGGAGCGCCTGGGAGTGGCGGACGACGTCCCCCTCCTCTGCGTTTCGGCGCGCCAGGGACTGGCCGCCCGCGTGTCAGGGGACGCCGCCCTCTGGCGGGCGAGCGGCCTGGAGGCCTTGGAGCGCCACCTGGTGGAGTTCCTGGCCGCGGAGAAGGAGGCGGCCCTGCGGGAGGCGGTGGCCGCCAAGGCCGGGGACATCCTGGAAGGCGCGCTCCTCCAGGTGCGCCTGGCCACGCGCTCCCTCCAGCTGCCCCTGGAAGAGCTGGAGGAGCGCCTCCGCGCCTTCGAGGAGCGGCTGGGCGAGGCCGAGCGGCAGCGGCTCGTCGCCGGCGACTTGCTGCGGGGCGAGCGCGACCGCCTGGCGGCGTTCCTGGAGCAGCAGGCGGAGGACCTGCGCCGCAAGGCGCGGGACCACCTGCAGGGGATCGTAGAGGAGCACCTGGCGCACTCCCCCGAGCCGGACGGGCGGGCCGTCGGCGAGGCGTTTGCGGTGGCGATCCCGGAGTTCTTCGGCCGGGAGCTGCGCGAGGTGGACGGCGCCTTCTCCGCGCGGGTGCGGGAGGCGCTGGAGCCGCACCAGCGGCGCGCCGAGGAGCTGATCCAGTCGGTGCGCCGGGCGGCCGCGGAGCTCTTCGACGTGCCGTACCGCCCGTGGGGCGGGGCGGACCGCCTGGAGCTCACCCACCGGCCCTACTGGGTGACGCAGAGGTGGAGCGCGTCCCTGAACGAGATCCACGCCGACCTGCTGGAGCGGCTCCTCCCGCGCGCCGCCCGCCGCGAGAGGCTGAGGCGGCGCCTGCGCGGTCAGGTCGAGGCCCTCGTCCTCCACAACGTGGAGAACCTGCGCTGGGCCACGCTCCAGAACCTGGACCTGACCATCCGGCGCTTTGAGGCCGCCCTCGCCGAGCGGCTGAAGGAAGCGGCCGACGCCACCCGCGGGGCCATCCAGGCCGCGCTGGCCCGGCGCGCGGAGCGCGCCGAGGCCGTCCATGAGGAGGTCGGCCGCCTCGAGCGCCTGGCGGCGGAGTTGGAGGGGCTCAGGCAGCTGCTGGCCGCGCCGGCCCGGCAGGGAACCGCCAGCAAAGGGGCAAACTCCTCCTCGGATGAAGGAGGGATCGGACATGCCTGAGGCGAGCCTTGTCGGCAAGCGGGTGATCATGGTCATCGCCCCGGACCGGTTCCGGGACGAGGAGTACCGGGAGCCGCGCGCGGTGATCGAAGAGAACGGCGGCCGGGTGACGGTGGCCAGCGCCGGGCTGGCGCGGGCGCGGGGGATGCTGGGGATGGAGGTGGACCCCGACCTGACCCTCGACCAGGCGCGCGCGGAGGACTTCGACGCCGTGGTCTTCGTGGGGGGGAGCGGCGCCTCCCGCTACTGGGACGACCCCGTGGCCCACTCCCTGGCCCGCGACGCCCTCGCCCGGGGCAAGGTGGTGGGCGCCATCTGCATCGCCCCGGTGACGCTGGCCCGGGCAGGGCTCCTGCGCGGGCGGCGCGCCACCTGCTGGCCGCCCGAGCGGGAGCGGCTCGAGGCGGAGGGCGCCGTGTACACCGGCAACCCGGTGGAGGTCGACGGCCAGATCGTCACCGGGAACGGCCCCCAGGCAGCCCGCGCCTTCGGCGAGGCCCTGGCCCGCGCCCTGGCCGCCCACGGCGCCCCCGCCCGGCCGTAAGCCGGCCCGCGCCTCCCGGCCCTGATGCGGGCGTTCTGCGCTGGACGCCCTGTGCCCGGGTGCTGGCGGAGGAGATCGTCCCGCTGGACGAGGTCAGGGGCAAGGGGGACAGCCGCCCGATAGACTGAGGGAGCGGGAGGCAGCCGCCGTGAGAGCCAAGGTCACCAACGCCTGGTCGGCCGTGACCGAGGAGCGGGGCGGCGCGCCGGCCCTCAGCCGGATCGTGGTGGAGTCCACGTTCCCCCCGGCCCGCTGGCGCCTGCTCCGCCCCTCCCCGACCGGGTGGACGCTGGAGTTGCAGGGGCTCTCCCTGAACATGCCCGCCGGTAGGCAGGAGGTCTGGGACGGCCTGGTGGCGGAGTTCCGCCTGGAGGAGGCGCCCCCGGAGCGGGTGCTGCTCGACGTGCTGCTCGAACACCCGGCCGAGGCCCGGGTCGAGGTCGTCCGGGAGGGTCTGCCGGTGCGGACCATCCTCTGCCTGGACCGCGGTTTCGTGGGCCGGGTCATGGCCGGCAGGACCGTGGCCGTCGACCCCGGCCACGGCGGCCGGGACGCCGGCGCCCGCGGGCCGATCAACCTGCTCGAGAAGGACGTCGTGCTGGACGTGGCCCGCCGCCTGGCGGCGGCCCTGAGCGCCGTCGGGGCCCGGCCCGTGCTGACCCGCCGGGGGGACGAGGACGTGACG
>JBBIPI010000157.1:0-4082 GCA_037442985.1 Clostridiales bacterium | reverse complement strand
GCGCGGGTGGCGGTGGTGGAGCGCGGCCGGACCGGTGGGCAGGCCACGGGCGCGGCGGCCGGGATGCTGGCGCCCGGCGCCGAGGCGCACGCGCCCGGGCCGGGCCTCGACCTGGGGCTGCGCAGCCTGGACCTCTTCCCGGAGCTGGCTCAGGCGTTGCGCGAGGAGACGGGCGTGGACGTGGAGTACGTGCCGTCGGGCCTGCTCTACGTGGCGCTGGACGACGCCGAGGCCGAGGCCCTCAGGGGGCGCTTGGCCTGGCAGCGGGAGGCCGGCGTGGACGTGGAGTGGCTGGACGGCGCCGCGGCGCGCGCCCTGGAGCCCGGCCTGCCGGAGGGGGTGAGCGGCGCCCTCTTCTACCGGCGCGAGCACCACGTCTACAGCCCCCACCTGGTGCAGGCGCTGGCGCTGGCGGCGGCGCGCCGCGGCGCCGCCTTCTTGGAGGGGACCGAGGCGACGGGCCTCCTGACCGAGGGCGACCGCGTGCTGGGCGTCACCCTCTGCGGCGAGGGGGCCGGCACGCTCCCCGGCGGCGAGCGGCTGGAGGGCGGCCATGTCGTCCTGGCCGCCGGCGCCTGGACCTCTTTCTGGGGACCGCGCCTGGGGCTGGACCTGCCCGTCTACCCCGTCCGGGGGCAGATCATCGCCCTGGAGCAGAACCCCCTGCCGATCCGTCGCATCGTCTTCTCCGCCCGCGGCTACGCCGTCCCCAAGGTGCGGGGGATGGTGGCCGTCGGCGCCACCGAGGACCGCGCCGGCTTCGATGCCAGCGTCACCCTGGCCGGCGTCGCCTACCTCTCCGCCCTGGCGCCTGCGCTGGTGCCGGCGCTGGAGCGCGCCCGCTTCCGCCACGCCTGGGCCGGCCTGCGCCCCTGGTCGGCCACCGGCCTGCCCCTCCTGGGCCCCGTCCCGGGCTGGCGGGGGCTGACCGTGGCCGCCGGCCATTACCGGAACGGCATCCTGCTCTCGGCCGTCACCGGCCGGGCCGTGGCCGACCTGCTCCTGGACGGGCGCTCCGCCTTCCTGGGCGGGGAGCCGGCCGCCTTCAATCCCCCCGGGGCGGCGTGACAGCCGCCGACGCCGCGCGCGGGCCTGGGGCGGCAGTCAGTCGCCTCCTCGCCGCGGGCAGGTCGGGTTCTTGAACGTTTTTGCGACATACGGCCCGATGCCGCCCGCCTGGGCCACCTCGCCGGCGATCTCGAACCGCGCCCGGCCGTAGGTGCCCGGTACGCGGTAGAAGTCTTGTGTCTCGCCCAAGGTGCCGTCCCCGAAGGCGGCGGCGTTCGCCCCCGTGACGAAGTCGTACGCCATGTTCACCCAGGTATCGGTGGAGTCGACAAGGGCGCGGGCGAGGGTTTCCGCGACGGCGATGAAGGCGTCCGAGGTGAACTCGTAGCCCATCTCCTCCGTCAGGAGCGCGTCGGCCAGGTACTGGGCAAACCCCTCGCTCTTCCACGCCGGGACGCAGTGCCAGTTGGCGGATGCCGCTTCCTGGAAAGCGTGGATCATCTCGTGAACAAGCACCTCTCGGTCTCGGAGCCACGGCCCGGAGAGGTCGATCAACAGCCGGTCGGGGGCGACGGCAAGGCCAATCGTCCCCTCCTGGCCCCCGGCGGCCAGGTACTCCGGGCGCGTCGCGAAGAGTTGATACCTTATCTTGGGACGGACGCCGAAGTAGTTCGCCAGCTTCTCGTAGGCGCGCTCCACCGTCGCCGCGTCCCGCGGGGGCAGAGGGGCGCCGCTCCCGCTGTAGTAGACCGCTGGCCACCCGATGGTATGCACTTCCGGCGAGGGGGAAGACCACTCCGCGTCCGGGTGGCTCGCCTTCACGCGGTACACGAACCGCCCCTCCAGGGGCACGTCGTCCTGGAGGGTGGTCCCGCCGGTCGGGGGCAGCAGGGCGCTTTCCCGGGCGCCGAGCGACAGCCGCTCGACTTGGTAAACGTCGTAGCCCGGCACGGGCGCCCAGGTGACCGTCACGAATCCCGTTTTGGGATCGGGAACGGCCTGGACCCAGGCCGGGGCGGGTATCCTGGGCGCGGGCTGAACCCAGGGAGCGGGTTCCCCCGCCGGCGAGGGCGTTCCCGTCTGCGCGACGGCCCGCAGGTAGCCCACGATGGCCGCCGCCAGGAAGCAGACCGTCGCGGCCCAGGCCCACCGCTTCCAGGCCTGCGGGTTGTCGCCCGCGGCGGCCGGGGCCGCTTCAAACGAGTCCTCGCCGGTGCCGGCGTGGGCCTGGGCGGGGTCGCGCAGGGCATGCCGCACCTTCGCGGCGAGGGTAGGGTGTGCCGCGAGATCAGCTTCAGTCAGTCGCAGCCGCGACATGGGAAGCCCCCTCCTCCTGGTCCAGACTCACCCCGTAGAGAAACGCACCTGCGCCCTCGAAGGCCGGCCTTCTCAGGGGCCACAAGGCGGAAGCCGTCAGGACGAGCCAGGGGCGGAACCCCAGCCCCTGGAGCAGCCGCAAGGTCGAAAGCAGATTCTCCGCCCGCGACAGGTCGGGCCGGACGTGAACGTAGACGCGCTCGGTGCCAGCAAAGCCGCCGCGCCGCATCGCCTCCGCCCACCGCGACGGCGTGCCGGCGGGGCGCCGCCAGCGGAGGCGGAGAACCGCGTCCGCGACCACCTTCCCGGCCAGCGGGGCCTCCGGCCACCCGACCTGGACGGGGAGCGGGACATTCTCCTCCAGGTCCACGTCGAACCAGGTGTGCGGCCGCTCCAGATCCACGCCGGCATCCCATTCCGGCCGCCACCAGTTGGCAAAGCGGGCCAGGTCGTCCGTCAGGGCGCCCGACTCGACCAGCAGGCGCTTGGCGTTCCCCGGCCGCCGCAGCCACTTCCGCAGACGTTCCCTCACACCCTCCACCCCTCCCGAAAATGGAAACGCCTCCGGGGCAAGCCGGAGGCGCGCGATGACTGTCCACGTTCCCCCATCGTCCCGGTTCCCCGGCAGGCTTTGGCACCGTACCCCTTCGGGTGGTTGCCCCGGCGTCATCGGGCCTGTTCCCTCGACCGCGTCTTGATGGGTTTGCTTGTCGAAATTCAATGTAGAACACGGGCATGGAAGAGTCAACCCGCTGCCGGCTGCCCGTCGCCGCCCGCAAGCGCCACCGCAGGGGCTGGCGAGATTCTGGCCGCCGCCAAAATGAGGCGCCGGCAGCCTCCACGGCCCCGGCGCTACAGACCACCACGGGCGGGATCCGTTCCCGCCCGTTTTGCTGTCCTTTTGCTGTCAATGGGCCCTTCTCTTGCCCATGCGCGGGGAGGTACTACCGCGAAAACCCTTGATCTCATTGGTGCCGGAGGTGGGACTCGAACCCACACGGGCTTGCGCCCAACCGATTTTGAGTCGGTCGCGAATGCCGATTCCGCCACTCCGGCAGTGGGGCACAAACGGCACAGACGGCGCGATGCACCGGTGCGCGAGGCGTGCTGCCGCCCGTTCCTACATACTATCATGGCCGGCACTCGGCCTTCAACGCGCCCTGGCCCCTGCTCCGGGCGTGCGCTGTCATGGCGAGGCTGGCCGACGGCACGACGATCGCGCGCCAAGTGTCCGAATGCCACATCAGCCTGCCGCAGGGAGAGGGCCACACCCCCGTCATCCTCGGCGAGCCGGGCGGCGAGGCGCTGCTCGGGGTGGCCACGCTGGTAGGTGGGGCGGAGCCAGTAGCCGTCCCTCCGCCGCGCGCGGGCCGCGCTTCCCGGGCGGGCGGCACCTCACCGCCCCGGTGAGGAAGAGGTCCTGCCGCCTGAGGCCGGCATCCGCCAGGAGCCGGTCCAGCATCCGGCCCGCGATGCCGACGAACGCAAGGAGGCCGTAGGCATGCGGTAGAAGGCGGTGTTGATCTCTGCGAAGTCGAGGCGGCGGGCGTAGTAGGAGATGAAGCGCCACAGGTCCCAGAGCACGAGGAAGTAGGTGGCGAGGCCGCGGCGATGGCCCCGTGGCGGCGTCCGGCCGTCGCCCTGTTCAGGTCAGGCGCGTCGCGCGCGACGCCACGTCCGCGGCGGTGGTGCTCGGCCTCAACGCAGCACGGCAGCTACCCGTGTTGACAGCAGGTCGCTGTGATGGTATATATGGC
>JBBIPI010000156.1:0-4093 GCA_037442985.1 Clostridiales bacterium | reverse complement strand
TCCTGCCAGGTCCGCCCCCCGTCGCGCGACCGGACGACGCCCAGGCCGGGGCCGGCCGCGAGCACCGTGCCGGGCTGGCGCACCGGCAGGGCCAGCGCCGCGACCTCCCCCGCGCGCACCCGCTGCCAGCCCCCGCTCGGTGCGCTCCCCGGGCCCAGCATGAGGCCGCCGCGGGTGGCCACCCAGAAGGAGCCGGGCCGGCCCGGCTCCAGGGCGGCGGTGAGCAGGCGGTCGCCGGCCGGCACGGGGGCCATTCCCGCGCCGTCGATGGGCTCGCCCGTAGCCTGGAAGTACAGCGTCTGCATCTGCTCGAAGGTTAGGGGCCCCTGCCAGAAGGCGCGGGCGATCCCCTGGGGGTCGATGAACCACGTCTCCGGATAGCCCTTGAGGTTGTAGCGGTCGGCCGCGCGCCCGCTCCGGTCGCGCAGGACGGTGTAGGTGACGCCCGCCCGCTCCATGTACTCCCGCACGACCCGCACCGGCTCGCGCACGTCCAACCCGATGACGGCCACCCGGTCGCCATACCTCTCATGGAAGGCCTGCAAGGCGGGCGTCTCCTCCTTGCAGGTCACGCACCACGTCGTCCAGAGGTTCAGGAGCACCACGCGCCCGCGGAAGTCGGTCAGCGAGACGGGTTGTCCGTCCAGCGACTCGGCCGTCCAGTCGGGGGCGGGCTGGTCCACCTGCGCCTTCGTGCGGATGCTCTGGTTGAGGAGCAGGGCGCCGACCAGGAAGGCCAGGAGCACGAGGCCGGACAGGGACTTGAAGAGGGCCTTCCGCCTCTGCACCGCCCTTCCCGGATCGAACTCCCGTGCCTCCACGCCGCGTCACCCTTCGCCCGAAAAACACATGCATTATACCGGACGTCGGCCGAAAAGGGCGGTCGCGGGCGCCGCTCCTCCCGCAGCAGCCGCACCACCACGGCCAGGGCTGCGGGGCCCTCTTGCGTTTGCCGAACAGGCAGACAGCGCTTGGCCGCAGCCCAAAGACCACTATCCATTATAGTGAAGCCCGCCGATGGGGGCACGATCCCCGCCTCCCGAAACAAAACACTACAAAAATAGGGGCTGCGGAGCACCGGTTCGAAGTGCCTAGTACACTGCCCGAAAGAATCATGTCGCTCAAACTATCGTGCAGGTTCCGTGAGGGGATGATCGGGATGGCGCTACAGCAGCGACGGGCAAGCCTCCGCAAACACGTCTTGATCACGTGCTCGGCGTTAGGTTTGGCCGCCTTCCTCCTGGCCGGCTGCGGCACTCCCCAGCCCTCCTCCCAGGGCGAGAGGAAGGCTGAGCCGCAGGTCGCCACGGCACCGGCGCCGGCTCCCGGGGCGGCCGCCACCACCGGTCAGCCCGACTTCGCCCTGACGCTGGAGAAGAAAGAAGTGACCTTTGCCGACGTGTCCGTGCCGGCCGCGGTCACCATCAAGTTGACCGCCCAGGGCGGCTTCGACCTCAGCAAGCTGACCTTCCGCGCGGAGGGGCTGCCGGATTTCATCACCGCCGATTTCGGGCAGGTGACGGCCAGCGGGAACGAAGGCTCCGTGGTCGTCCAGTTCCGGATCACCAAGACCGACGCGGAAAGGGCGGACTACCCGGTCAAGATCACCGCCGAGGGAGAGGGAGTCTCCCACACGGAGACCATCACGGTCAAGGTTGTGAAACTCCAGTGCTGAGGGGCGGCCGAGCGGCACGGGCGTGGCAAGGGGGGTGAAGGGGACCCACGCCCGCCGCGCCCCCTGGAGTCTGTGCGAATCGCTTGGGGAAACGACACGGGGGAGGATGTGGATGGAGCGAGACGTCAAGGAGAAGCCTGCGGCTGCCGGCGCGATCCGGGGCCGGGGCCTGAATCGGCGAGAGTTCTTGAAGTATGCGGTGGCTGGGGCGGCAGGGGCCGGAGGGCTCATCCTGGCCGGTTGCGCCAGCCAGACGACCGGAGGCGGCGGCGCAGCGCCAGCGGCGGAAGCGACCAAGGCCGCCTTCGACCCGGCGACGGAGCTGAAGGGGCTGGTCATGGTCACGTCCCTGCGGGGCGGCGGCCTCAGCCTGTGCATCGACCTTGAGCAGCAGCGGATGCTGGGAACGATCAACTGGCGCCAGGTCAGGGGCAGCGAGAAGGCGGCGCCGCACCACTGCACCCCGATCCCGACCGACAACCCGCACGCCGGGTTCATCGCCCTCCAGACCTGCCGCAGCACCAATGAAACGTACATCGTCGAGTATAAGCCGAGGGACCCGTCCAACCCGCAACTGGGCGGCGAGTACAAGCCGAAGGAGAACCTCCTCGCCAAGTACGGCATCCCGACCAACCACCACGCCGTCTTGCGGTCCGACAAGAGCATGTGGGCCGCCTCTGACGACCTATACGATGTCCTCTGGTTCATCCCGACCCAGGAGCCCTATGCTCCGCTGGCGGGCCTGGCGTTCCGGGCCGAGAAGGACAAGGACGGCAAGGTGACCAGGGCCTGGGTCGAGGAGCTCAAGCCCGGGGCGGACGGGAAGTATACCCCGCCCGAGCCGGAGAAGGGAGCAAAGTTCGGCGCGCACCGCTGCGACTACGGCACCTGGACCGTCGACGGCAAATGGTTCATCCAAGGGAGCCGCAACATCGGCTACAATTGGGTCATCGACCCGAACACCTGGAAGGTCGTGGCCGTCTTCCCGTCGGCCGAGGGCGGTTCGGTGGAGTACGTCGACCCGAACGACCCGATGAAGGGGATCAACGTCGGCAAGACCACCATCACCCACGGCATCGGGTGCTCCAACGACAGCAAGTACTTGCTCGTGCAGGACATGAAGGGCAACGCGACGCAGATCGTCGACATCTCCGACGCCGACCCCAAGAAGTGGAAGGAAGTGGCACGGGTCAAATGGCCGGGTGACAGCACCGTGAACCCGTACCACGTCAACTTCTCCAGGGACGGCAAGTACGCCATCGTCGCGCTGCGGGCATACGATTCTTATAAGCCAGGCACCGGCGGCACCGGGATCATCAGCATGGAGGACTTCAAGATCGTCAAGATCTGCGAGATGCCGGGCATGGTCGAGCCCCATGGCATCGCGGTGACGCCCGACGGCAAGTACTTCATCCAGTCCTACGCCGGCTGGGACACCAGCGGCGGCGGGCACGTCGTCTGGAGCCTGGACACCCTGGAGCCAGTGTACAAGATGCCCATCGCGGTGGGCGCCCACGAGTCGGTGCTCGTCCAGACCTCCAAGATGAACAACGGCTGCTAGCGAGCATGTGCTCCTACGGGGAGGGCCGGGTACGGCGCTGGGATGCCCTGTCCGGCCCTCCCTAACCGTTTCGAGGAGGTGCCATCATGACGGCGAAGCGCAGCGTCCGGGCCCTGACATGGGCCACCACCCTCCTGCTCCTGGCCTTCGCTGCCGGCTGCGGCCAGGCGGCCCCGACCAGCGAGCAGAAGGCCGAGCCCGCGCCTGCGGCCACGACCCCGGAACCGGCCAAGCCGTCCACCGAGGCGTCCAAGCCTCCGGCCGAGGGCTCGACGCCGCAGAAGGATCAGGCCGAGGTCGAGCCGGCCGTGGTCGTGACGATGCTGCAGGGGAAGTACGAGCCATCCGAGGTCACGATCAAGGCGGGCCAGGCGGTCCAATGGTGGAACAACGACACGGAGGTCCACGGGCCCCTGCTGATCCTCAAGGACGGCGACCCGACCAAGCGCGTCGCCGACAACGGCGGGCCCTTCCGCCCGGGGGAGCGGTTCACCTACGTCTTCAAGGAGCCGGGCAAGTACCTGCTCCAGGACCGCGCCGCCTCCCTGGACGTGGAGATGACGCAGTGGATCACCGTCGAGCCTTGACGTCCTGATCCAGGGCGCCGCCCAGAGGCCCGGAGCGGAGGCCTGAGTAGTATAGTCGTAGTCGAGACCGAGACCATGAGGTCCGGGCGCGGCCGGACAGGCGAGGCATCCGAAGGCGAAAGGGGTGGGTGCAGGTCGTGGAGAGGGCACTCCCCGTGCGGATCATCCACCAAGCGACCATCCTGGCCGTCGGCTTCCTCCTGGGCGCGGCCTGGATGAGCATGGGCTACGGGGCGAGCGCCCCCATCGAGACGGCGTCCGCCGCGCAGG
>JBBIPI010000155.1:0-4099 GCA_037442985.1 Clostridiales bacterium | reverse complement strand
CGCGGTGGAAGCCCTCCTCGCTGTACGTGAGCTGGCCCTCGTGGATGACCAGTCCGGCGTCGGCGCGGCCCCCGGCCACCGCGGCCAGGACCTGGTCGAAGGCGACGTACACCGGCTCGAAGTCGGGCAGGTACAGCCTCAGGGCCAGGGCGGCGGAGGTGAGGCGCCCCGGCAGGGCCACGCGCCGGCCGGCCAGCGCCGCGGGCGCCAGCGGCGCGCGGGCCACCAACACCGGCCCGTACCCCTCCCCCATGCTGGCCCCGCAGGCGGTGAGGACGTAGCGGTCGGCCACGTATGGATAGGCGTGGGCCGAGAGGGCCGTCACCTCCAGGCGGCCCTCCAGCGCCCAGGCGTTCAGCGTCTCGATGTCCCGCAGCACGTGCTCGAACTCCAGGCCGTCCGTCTCCACCCGGCCGGACGCCAGGCCGTAGAACATGAAGGCGTCGTCGGCGTCGGGGCTATGCCCGAGCCTGAGCCGCACCGTCGCGGTCACGCGCGCCACCCCCGGGGTCGGATACCTGGTACACTTCCAGGATCTCGTAAGCCGTGTTGCGCCGGGCCGGGACGAAGCCGGCGTCGGCGATGAGCCGCACCAGCTCCGGCGCGTCCGCGCGGTGGCTGGCGCCGGCCTGGCGCACCACGTTCTCCTCCATCATCGTGCCGCCCATGTCGTTGCAGCCGAAGGCGAGGGCCACCTGTCCCACCCGCGTCCCCTGGGTCACCCAGGAGGCCTGCAGGTTGGGGACGTTGTCCAGGTAGAGGCGGGAGAGGGCCACCATCCGGAGGTAGTCGCAGGCCGTGGCCGGGCGCAGCCCGGCCAGGCGCGTGTTGAGCGGCTGGAACGTCCAGGGGATGAAGGCGCGGAACACCCCCTCGCCGCGCTCCCCGCACCCGGCCGTGCGGTCCTGGAGCAGGCGCACGCGCTCCAGGTGCAGCACCCGCTCCTCGGGCGTCTCCACGTGGCCGAACATCATCGTGGCCGTGGCCCTCAGGCCCACCTCGGCCGCGGCCAGCATCACCTCGGCCCACTCCTCCCAGCCGATCTTGCGCGGGCTGACGCGCCGCCGCACCCGGTCCACCAGGATCTCGGCGCCACCCCCGGGGAGGGAGGCCAGCCCGGCGGCCTTCAGCTCCTCCAGGACCCGCCGCACGGGCAGCCCGCTCAGGCGGGCGAAGTGCTGGATCTCCGGCGGGGAGAAGGAGTGGACGTCCACCTGCGGGAAGCGCTCGCGGATGGCGCGCACCAGGCCGAGGTACCAGTCGAAGGGCAGGTCCGGATGCAGCCCGCCCTGGAGCAGCACCTGCGTGCCCCCGGCCTCCACCAGCTCCCGCACCTTGTCCAGGACCTGCTCGTAGCTCAGGACGTAGGCGTCGGCGGCTCCGGGCTCGCGGTAGAAGGCGCAGAACAGGCAGTGCGTCACGCAGACGTTGGTGTAGTTGATGTTCCGGTCCACGACGAAGGTGACCACCCCGCTGGGGTGGATTCGGTCCACCACCTGCCGCGCCGCGGCGCCCAGGCGCAGCAGGTCCGCCTCGCGCCAGAGCGCCGCCCCCTCCTCCGGGGTGAGCCGCTCCCCCGCGACGGCCTTGGCCAGCAGCGCCTCAACGCCCACCCGCCGCCACCCCTTTCGCCGCGCGATCGACGGCGCCGGCCGGCGCCGCCCCGGACGCCTCCTCCGCGGCCTCCCCCGTCAGGGTGAGGAGCAGCCGGAGGCTCTGCCGGTGCGGCTCCTCGAAGCCGTAGTCCAGGAGCTCGAAGTACTCCCGCACCAGGGCCTCGGGCAGGCCGCGCTCCGCCGCGAGCCGCGGGATGGCCTGCGGCAGCAGCTCCATCCCGGCGGCCTGCGCCGCCCGCAGGCGGCCGCACGCCCAGCGGAAGGCCTCGGGCCGGGCCGCGGCCCACTCGGCGCGGAAGGCCCAGAGGGCGAAGACGGGCGGCAGCCCGCAGAAGTCCCGCCAGGCCTGCCCCAGGTCGACCTGCACCAGCCCGCCGGCTTCCAGGCGGGCGCGCAGCGCCTCGTCGCCGATGAGCAGCGCCGCCTGGCAGGTGGCAAGCATGTCGCGCAGGCGGGGCGGGCCGGCATGAGGGACAAAGAGGGGCCGGATGCGCCAGTGTTCCCGGCAGAGCACGCGCAGCAGCGCCACCGAGGTGGCGGAGTTGGCCGGCAAGGCCACGGCGCCGCCCGACAGGTCGCGGAGCGGCACCTTGCTGATGAGGACGACGCTGCCGACCCTGTCCCGGCTGCTGATGGAGATGCCCGGGGCGGGCAGAAACCGCTCCGGCCGACCGCCGAGGGCCACCGAGGAGCCCGGCGCCAGCTCCAGATCCCCGGCCGCGAGGCCGGCGTTGAGGACGACGGGTGACGCCACCGCCGGGCGGGCCACGAACCGGAAGGGGTCGCCCGGCGCCGCCAGCCGCGCCAGCCCGGCGTACACGGGATAGGCGTTCAGGAACGACAGGACGCCCAGGCGGATCTCGCGCTCAGGCAAGGGCGAACTCCCTCCGCACCGGGTTGTAGAGGCTGTCCCGCTCCACCGGCCGGCGCCCCGCCCGCACGATGGCGTACACCAGCTCCTCCTCCCCCTGCGCCTGGGGAGAGGAGGAGCCGACGGCGTGGTAGATCCGCTCCTCCCGCACCGTGCCGTCCAGGTCGTTGGCGCCGAAGCGGAGGGCCAGTTGGGCCAGCTTGGGCGTCAGCGCCACCCAGTACGCCTTCACGTACTTGAAGTTGTCCAGGAGCAGGCGGCTGACGGCGATCACCCGCAGGACGTCGTGGCCGGTCGGGCCCGGCACCCCCGGCAGCCGCGCGCCGTCCGGATGGAAGGGCAGGGGGACGAAGCACTGGAAGCCGCCCGTCTCGTCTTGCAGATCCCGTAGGGCCAGCAGGTGGTCCACCCGCTCCTCGGGCGTCTCCAGGTGGCCGAAGAGCATGGTGGCGTTGCTGCGGATCCCGAGCCGGTGGGCGGCGCGGTGCACCTCCAGCCACCGCTCCCCGCTGATCTTGGGCCGGCAGATCCGCCGCCGCACCCGCGCGGCGAAGATCTCCGCCCCTCCGCCTGGCAGCGAGCCCAGGCCGGCGTCGCGCAGGCGCCGGAGCACCTCCTCGACGCCCAGCCCGCTCAGGCGGGCGAAGTGGTCGATCTCGACGGCGGTGAAGGCCTTGAGGTGGACGTGGGGCAGGCGGGCTTTGAGGCGGGCCAGCATCTCCTCGTAAAAGGCCAGGGGCAGGTCGGGGTGGAGGCCCCCGACGATGTGCAGCTCCCGCGCCCCCTGGGCCGCGAAGGCGACCGCCCGCGCCTCGACCTCGTCCAGGGTCATGGTGTAGGCGCCGGCCGCCCCCCGCGGCCGGGCGAAGCCGCAGAACCGGCAGTTGAGGACGCAGACGTTGGTGTAATTGATATGGGCGTTGTTGATGAAGTAGACGTCGTCGCCGGTGCGGAGGCGGGTGACGCCGTCGGCCAGCAGGCCCAGGCCGAGGAGGTCGCGGCTGCGCATGAGGGCGATCCCCTCCTCGCGCCCCAGGCGCTCGCCCGCCTCCACCCGGGCCGCGATGGCCCGCAGCTCAGGGCTCACCGTGACCGTCCCTCCCCCGCCGCGGCGCTGAACGGCGGTTCAGTCACCGCCATTCTAGTGCCCGCCGGGGGAAGCTGTCAAAGGCCCCCGTCAAAGCCTCCCGGGCTCGCGCCCCTCCACCAGGCGCACGTACTCCTTGTACATGCAGCGGTCCTCCACCACCTTGATCCCGTGCCGCCGCGCCCGCTCCGCCGCCTCCGGGTGGCGGATCCCCTCCTGCAGCCAGACCACCTTCACGTCCCCGCGGGCGATGGCCTCGTCCACGATGGGCGGCACGTCGGCCGCGGGCCGGAAGACGTCCACCACGTCCACCGGCCCCTCCACCTCCCGCAGCGACCGGTAGCAGCGCCGGCCCATGATCTCCTCCGCGAACGGGTTGACGGGCACCACGTCGTAGCCCCTGCTCAGCAGGAACTCCGGCACCTTGCGGGCCGGCTTGTCCGGGTCCCGGGACATGCCCACCACGGCGATGCGCCGGTACCCGAGCGCCTCGCGCACCGCCTCGTCCGTCTCCCCCACCACGGA
>JBBIPI010000154.1:0-4106 GCA_037442985.1 Clostridiales bacterium | reverse complement strand
AGGGGCTGCCGGAATGGGCCGTTCCGGTGAGCGGGGCGGCTCAGCGGATCCTCGCGCCCCTCGAGCGGGCCGTTTCCCTGGCAGCGGGCGCCCTGCGGGACGCCGGGGGCTTCGTCGTCCGCGTGGCCAACCTCAGCCGGGAGAACGCCGCCCTGGCGCGGCGCGCCGAGAGCGTGGCGCTCCTCGAGGCCGAGCTGGAGGAACTGCGGCAGGAGAACGCGCGCCTGCGGGAGCTGCTCGACCTGCGCGAGCACCGGGTCTGGCTGGGCGAAGCCCGCGTGGTGGCCGCCAGGGTGATCGCCCGCAACCCGGACCACTGGTTCGCCACCGCCGTCCTGAACAAGGGCGCCCGCGAGGGCGTCGCCCCGGGGATGGCCGTCGTGGCGGCGGGCGGGCTGGCCGGGCGGGTGATCGCCGTCACCCCGCACACCGCCACCGTGCTCCTCCTCACCGACCCGCAGAGCGGCGTGGGTGCCAGGGTGCAGCGGGAGGGCTCGCGCGCCGAGGGGGTGGTGCTGGGGCAGGCGGGCCGCGGCGACCTGCTGCTGATGCGCTTCTTCCAGCGGGAGGCCGACGTGCGCCGGGGGGACCGCATCGTCAGCTCGGACCTGAGCGGGCAGTTGCCGGCCGGCATCCCCGTCGGCGTGGTGAGCGAGGTCTTCGACGACCGGCAGGGGCCGGTGCGTCACGCCTGGGTGCGGCCCCAGGTCGCCTTCGACCACCTGGACGAGGTCCTGGTGCTCCTGCCCCCCGCGCCCGGGCAGGGGGGGTAGGCCGGTGCGGTCGCTCCGCCGGTACCCGCCGCTGGTGGCCGCCCTGGGTGCGCTCGTGCTCCAGAGCTCCTTCCTCCCGGCGTTCTCCGTCCGGGGGGTGGAGCCGGACCTGGTGCTGATCGTCTGCGTCCTGACGGGGTTCTTCCGCGGTCCCCGCCAGGGCGCGGTCGTGGGGGCGGCGACGGGCTTCCTGGAGGACGTCCTGGCCGGTCGGCACCTGGGCCTCATGGTGCTGGCCAGGGCGGCGGCCGGCGGGCTGGCCGGGCTGGTCACCCGCTACCTCCAGCGCGAGAGCTCCCTGCTGCCGGGGCTGGCCTGCCTGCTGGCCACCGTGCTGCAGCGTGCCGTCATGGCGGCCGCCGTGGGGATAGCCGGCGCCGGTGCCCTCGCCCCTTTGGGGGAGGGACGCCTCTGGGCGGAGGCCGTAGCGAACGGGCTGCTCGGTTCGCTCCTGTGCCTCCCCGCGCTGCGCGCCGCCCGGCGTCGGCCCTCCCTGGCCGCGTAGAGGGGGTGTGTCGGCGTGGACGAGGTGCTCGAGCGCCGGGCCAGGGTGCTCCTGGCGCTGGTCACGGCCATCGCCGTCCTCCTCGTCGGCCGGCTCGCCCACCTCCAACTGGTGCAGGGGGCCAGGTGGGAGGAGATCGCCCGCGGCCAGCGCATCCGCCTGGTGACCATCCCGGCGCCGCGGGGGAACATCTACGACCGCAACGGCGTGGTGCTGGCGACCACCAGGCCGGTGTTCACCGCCTACCTGGTCTACACGGGCAAGCCCCTGAGCGACGAGGCGATGGACAGGCTGGCGGGGATCCTGGGCGTCTCCCCTGCCGCCATCCGGGAGGCGGAGCGCAACCTGCAGCCGACCCGCGGCCGGCCCTACGAGCCGGTGCCGCTGAAGGTGCTGAGCGAGCGGGAGCACGCCCTGCTGGAGGAAAACCGCGTGCACCTGCCGGGCGTGGTGGTGGAGGCCCAGCCCATCCGCGACTACCCCGGGCTGCCGGACTTCCCCGAGCCGGTGGGCCGCCGGCTGGCGGCCCACGTCCTGGGAAGGCTTCCCGGAGGTGGGGACGCGCCTGGCGTCCCACGTCCTGGGCCAGGTGAGGAAGGCGGACCGGGGCACCTCGCTGGTGGGCCAGGCCGGCCTGGAGGCCGCATACAACGGCAACCCGGACGACGCCGCCACGGACGACGAGCTGTTGTTGCAGGGGCGGGACGGGCTGCGCCAGGTCGAGGTGGACGCCCAGGGGCGCCCCACGCGCGTCCTGGAGGAGCAGCCGCCCGTGCCCGGCAACAACCTCGTCCTCACCCTGGACGCCCGCCTGCAGGCCGTGGCCGAGCAGGCATTGCTGCAGCGGATGGAGGAGCTGCGCCGCCTGCGCACCCCCGAGTGCCCGCAGGGGTGCAGGGCCGAGTACGGCGCGGCGGTGGCCCTCGACGTGCGCACCGGCGAGGTCCTGGTGCTCGCCTCGGTGCCCAGCTACGACCCGAACCGCTTCGCCGTCCGCACCTACGCCCTCCCCGGGACGGCGGAGTACGAGGAGTGGCGGCGGGACTGGGAGGCCTGGCAGCGGGACCCGGGCAAGCCGCTCCTCAACCACGCCACCCTCGACGCCGCCCCGCCCGGCTCCACCTTCAAGCCGGTGACGGCCGTCGCCGCCCTCGAGAGCGGTGTCACCACGCCGGAGGAGGAGGTCTCGTGCCCCGGAATCTACGTCTACGACGGCCATCCCTTCCGCGACTGGCGCCCCCACGGGCGGGTCAACCTGGAGGAGGCTCTGGGCCGCTCCTGCGACGTCTACTTCTACGAGATGGGCGCGCGCCTGGCCATCGAGCGGCTCGTGGCCACGGCGCGGGAGTTCGGCCTGGGCGCCAAGACCGGTCTGGAGGACCGCGACGGCCTCGGCGAGCTGGCGGGCTGGATCGCCGGCCCCGAGGCCAAACGGTTGCTGATGCCCCGCGAGCCGTGGTTCCCCTCCGAGCGGTTGAGCGCGGCCATCGGCCAGGCGCAGAACCAGTTCACCCCCCTGCAGATGGCGGTGATGACGGCCACCATCGCCAACGGGGGCGTGCGCTACCGGCCGTACGTGGTCAAGGCGATCACCGCTCCCGACGGGCGGGTTCTGAAGGAGTTCGGGCCGGAGGTGGCGGGACGCGTCAGCGCCTCGCCCGCGACCCTGGAGGCGGTGCGGCGCGGCCTGCTCTCCGTCAACCAGCTGAACCCGGGCTGGTCGGGCACCGACAGCGTGGCGGGAACCAGCTACCACGTCTTCGGCGACTTTCCCGCCAGGAGCCGGGAGGCGCTCGGGCGCGAGATCCGCGTGGCCGGGAAGACCGGCTCGGCCGAGGGGCTGAAGGGCGAGGAGCCCTGGGGCTGGTACGTCGCCTTCGCGCCCTACGAGCGTCCCGAGATCGCCGTGGCGGTCATGGTGCGGCACGGCGGAGGGGGCAGCCTGGCCGCCGCACCCGTGGCCCGGTCCATCCTCGAGGCCTACTTCGGCCTGGATCGCAGGGAGCGGGCGCAGGCGGGCCAGCCGGCGTGGCAGCCCCTGGGGGACAGCGCCCTGCCCTTCTGAGAGGCGGTCGCGAGGAATAGACGCTGCAGGGGCAGTTGAGGAGGCCCGCTTGCCGCCGTGGGGATACGCCACTGGAGGCGGGCGGGAAATTTGCCGTCGGAGAGTTGCGGATCTTCCCAAATCATGTCGGCATAATCTTCCTGAATTTCCTTTCTGCCGGGGAGGGAATTGCGCTTTTCTGCCGTATACGTGTTGGTGAGGGATTGGCGGTGGCCCGGGACGGAGGAGTGCACTTCCAGGGAACCAGGAGCGGGTTGCTGGTCCGCTTCGACGAGGAGGAGGACTTCGAGCGCCTCAAGGAGCGCCTGGCGGAGAGGCTGGACTCTGCGCAGAAGTTCTTCCACGGTTCGGCCATCACGCTGGACGTCGGGAACCGGGTGCTGACCACGGAGCAGTTGCTCGAGATCGAGGCCATGTTCACCTCCCGCTACGGGATCCGCGTCCTGCAGGTGGTGAACGGCGCCGAGGCGGAGGAGAGGCCGGCGGCGGCCGAGGGCGAGCGCACCCGGGCGGCGGCCGGCGCCCGCGCCGGCGAGGAGCTCTCGGCGGGCGACACGCTGCTGCTGAGGCGGACCGTGCGCTCGGGCCAGCGGATCGCTTACGATGGGAACGTGGTGGTCCTGGGGGACGTGAACCCGGGGGCGGAGTTGGTGGCCAGCGGCGACGTCCTGGTGCTGGGCGCCCTCAGAGGGGTGGTCCACGCCGGGGCGCGGGGGAACGAGCGGGCGGTGGTGCTGGCCATCCGGCTGCAGCCGACCCAGCT
>JBBIPI010000153.1:0-4134 GCA_037442985.1 Clostridiales bacterium | reverse complement strand
GGGAGGGCGGGCGGGTCGTCCCCCAGGTCGCCCTCGGCCCCAAGGCCGAGGCGGTGAAGAGGCTCTGGCTGCTCCCGGGGGAGGGGATCGCGGGAGCCGTCATCGCCGCCAAGGAGGGCGTCCTGGTCGAGGACGTGCGCCGCGATCCGCAGTGGGCCGGGCGGTTCGATGCGGCCAGCGGCTTCGTCACCCGTTCCCTGCTCTGCGTGCCCCTCATGGTCAAGGACAGGTGCATCGGCGCTCTCCAATTCGTGAACAAGCGGGACGGCGCCCTCTTCGGCCCGGCCGACCTGGTGCTGGCCGAGGCCCTGGCTAGCCAGGCGGCCATCGCCATCGAGAACAGCCGGCTCTACGAGGAGCAGCGCACCATGCTGCTCAGCCTGATCCGCTCCCTGGTGGCTGCCCTGGACGCGCGTGACCCGTACACGAAGGGTCATTCCGAGCGGGTCACCCGCTACGCGCTTCTCATCGCCGAGGAGTTGGGTATACCCGAGGAGGTGCGGGAGCGGCTGGAGTGGGCCGGCCTGCTCCACGACGTCGGCAAGATCGGCGTGCGCGACGACGTCCTGCTCAAGCAGGAGCGTCTCACGGAGGACGAGGTCGCCAGGCTCAGGGAGCACCCGGCCATCGGCGCGGGCATCCTCGAGCACGTGGAGCCGAAGCACCTGCTCGTCGAGGTCCGGCTGGCGGCGCGTCACCACCAGGAGCGCTGGGACGGCACCGGATACCCGGACGGCCTCAAGGGCGAGCAGATCCCCCTGGTGGCCCGCATCATCGCCATCGCCGACGCCTTCGACGCCATGACGACCGACCGGCCGTACGCGCGCGCCCGGCCTTACGAGGAAGCGCTGGAGGAGATCGAGCGGTGCGCGGGCACCCACTTCGACCCGGTGCTGGCGCGCGCCTTCGTCCGGGCCATGCGCCGCCGGCTCGGCCAGGATCCCGAAGGCTCCCGCGGGGGATCCCTCCCATAAACCGGGAAGGCCATACGAACCTCTGTAGGCGGGAGTGGGTGCCATGGCGCGGGTCAAAGCCTGGGTCACCATCGTCCTGTTGACCGCCACCGTCCTCGCCTCCTTTGCGACGGGGGCGGCGGTGAGCCGGGCCCTGTGAGCGTCCCGCCATCCCGAGGGCGGCTCTGATGATGGTCCGGAGGGACACGATGGGGAGAACGAGGACGAGTTGGGCGCGGGTCCGGGGCGTGACGGCCCTGGCCTGCGTGTTTTCCGCCCTCCTAGCGGTGGCGGCACCGGCGCCGGCCGAGGGGGCGGGACCGGCGCCGGTGGGGCTGGTGGTGGACGGTCAGCTCCAGCGGCTGCCGGCGCCGGCGTTCGTCCGGGAGGGCATCGCCTTCGTGCCCGCGGAGGACCTGGTGCGCGCCCTGGGCGGCCAGGCCAGCTGGGATCCCGCAGCGGGTGTCCTGCGCGGGTTCGTGGGCCGGCGGGCGGTCCTCTACCGGCTCGGGGAGACCGCCGTGACCGTCGGGGAGAGGCGCGTCTCCCTGCCCGCGGGGCCGGAGGTCCTGGGGGACCGGCTGTACCTGCCCCTGCGGCCCCTGGCCGTGGCCCTCGGCTATCGGGTGACCTGGGACGGCGTGCTGGGCGTGGTCTCCGTGGGCCGCGGCCTCTCCGGCACCTTGCCGGCGGCGCGGGTGGCGGTCAACGACCGCGCCTTCGCGAAGCAGGTGTCGCCGGTGGTCGTCGAGGGCGGCCTGCTGTTTCCGGCCCGGCAGCTCCTGGAGTCGCTGGGGTACGAGGTCACGTGGAACGCCGCCACCGGCGAGGTGTGGTTCCGGCGGCACGGGGTCCGGGGCGCGTTCCGGCCCGGCGAGCGCTCCCTGACGGTCAACGGGAGGCTGGTGCCGCTGGACGCGGCCGCCACGCTGCGCGAGGGACGGGCGTACGTCCCCCTGTCGTTGCTGGAGGCCGCGGGCGAGGAGGTGTCGTGGCACCCGGCGGCCTGGGCCGTGGTGGCGCGACGGGAGAGCTTCGGCCCCGCGGCCTTCCTTGCGGCCCTGAGCGGCCGGGTCGAGATCCTGCGCCGGGGCGCGCCGGCGGCGGAGCCGGCCGCGCTCGGCGCACGCCTCAGCCCGGGCGACCGGCTGGTGGTGGGTGAGGGGTCCGGGGCGGAGGTCCGGCTCGACGACGGCTCCCTCCTGCAGGTCGGCGCGGGGAGCACCCTGGAGGTGGGTGAGCTCGACGTCCACGCCGACACCTCGCGCCACGTCTCCTTCCGGCTCCTCGTGGGCCGGGTGGTGGCCCGCGTCGTCAAACTCATTCAGAGGAACTCGCGCTTCGAGATCGAGACGCCGACGGGCGTGGCCGGCGTACGCGGCACGGCCTTCCTGGTGGAGGCCGACCCGCAGAGGCGTTCCCTGGTGGCCGTGTTCAGCGGGGCGGTTCAGGTCGCCCCCAAGGAGGCGGCCGGCAGCGGCGCCGTGGTGGTCCTGCCCAATCAGGAGACGCGCCTGGGGGTCGGGGACGAGGCCCCCTCGCCCCCCGCTACCCTGCGCCAGGTCAGGGTCGATCGCTGGCTCAGGGCCGCCGTCAAGAAGGCCCTCGTCGAGGAGGCCGAAGACCTGCTCGCGCCCGGCCGGGAACGGGGCTCGGCCGGGGCCGGGGAGGCGGAGGAAGGGGGGCCGCTGCCGCCACCCGAGCGGTTGCTGGAGGAGGTCAAGGCCGAGCTGGGCGACCTGCGCCAGGCCCTGCCCGAGGAGGAAGGCGGGCCGGCGGACGGGGAGCGCGACGGCCACCGGAGGCACCCGGAGGACGGCTCCGGAGGGATGACCGAGCGGGAGCCGGGCGACGCCCGGCAGGAGGCCGGCCGGGAGCGGAAGCCCGGGGTCGGGGAGGAAGGGCAGGAACGGGACGGCGCGCCCGGGAGCGGTGAGACGGGGGACGACCGGGGTACGAAAGATGAGGCCGCGGATGAGCAGCCGCAGCCTCCGAAGGAGGAGGGTTCCCCGCCGCCGAGCGCGGAGGAGCCTGGCACCCCGCCCCCGGGCGCAGAGGAGCCGGAGCAGGACCCGACCCTGGTCTGGGACTACCCCGACACCAGCGAAGGGGACGGCTCGGACGAGGAGGACGGTGAGGGGAAACGGGAGGAGGGCGACCGGGACGAGAAGAGCGATTGAAGTTTGATTTCGTTCAGACGCCGGAGCTTGCCGCGCCGCCCTCGCCGTCAGGGAGCCGGACCGCGTAGACGTTGACGGCTTCGCTCTTGCCCTTCACGGTGAGCGGTCCCAGGGGCTCCGCCTCCACCCGGCCGGAGACGGCCCGCCAGACCGGCTCGCTGATCAGGATCTGCCCCGGCCCGGCCAGGGACTCCAGGCGGGCCGCCAGGTTGACCACGTCTCCGATGGCCGTGTACTCCATGCGGTTGCGGGAGCCGATGTTCCCCACCACCGCCTCGCCCGTGTTGATCCCGATGCCGAAGTGGACGGCGTGGCCGTACCTCTCCTGGAGCTCCGCCCGCAGCGCGCGCGCCCGCTCCTGGATCTCGCGGGCGGCCAGCACGGCCCGGAAGGGGTGGTCGGGGAGGTCGAGGGGCGCGTTGAAGAGGGCCATGACGGCGTCGCCGATGAACTTGTCCAGGGTCCCGCCGTACTTGAAGATCACCTGGGTGATCATCTCGAAATTGCGGTTCAGGATCTCCACCACCTCCTCGGGCGGCAGCCGCTCCGACAGGGGCGTGAAGTTGCGCATATCCAGGAAGAGCACCGTCACGGGGCGCCGGACGCCGCCGAGGCGCAGGGCGTCCTCCCCAGCCGCCAGGATCTCCTTGACCACCTGGGGTCCGACGTAGCGCTGGAACATGCTCGTGATCCGCAGCCGCTCGCGCTGCTCGGTGGCGATGCGGACCCCGAGGGCGCCCGAGTAGGCCAGGCCCAGCCCGAGTTCGGGGTGGACCAGGTCCGCCAGCAGCCCCTTGCCGCCCAGGAGGAGGGTGTTGGCGGCGGCGTAGCCCGCCGCGAGCAGGGCGAGGGCGAGGGCGCCCTCCGCCGGGCTCAGCCGGAAGAAGAGGAGCGCGGCGGCGCCGGTCAGGAGGAGGACGGCCAGGAGGTTGGCGGGGCGGGGGACGGGGCTGATGAAGGCGTCGTCCAGCACCGTTCTCACCGCGTTGGCGTGCAGCAGC
>JBBIPI010000152.1:0-4190 GCA_037442985.1 Clostridiales bacterium | reverse complement strand
CCGATGGGGAAGCGCGCCGCCACCTCCCGCGCCGCCGCCGTGGCGTCCTGCGGACGGTAGGCGTCCATGAGGATGACGGTGTCGGCCACGTCCAGGTAGTCGCCGGACCCGCCCACCACGATCACCGAGGAGACGCCCCGCTCGCGGTGCAGCTGGCGCACCCGGTCGATGAAGGGGGTGATGGGCTCCCGGTCGGCCGGGATCAGGGCCTGCATCCGCCGGTCGCGGATCATGAAGTTGGTGGCGCTGGTGTCCTCGTCCACCAGGAGGCAGGTGGCCCCTGCCTCCAGGGCTTCGACGATGTTGGCCGCCTGGGAGGTGCTGCCGCTGGCGTTCTCGGTGCTGAAGCAGCGGGTGTCCTGCCCGCCCGGGAGCCGCCCGATGAAGGGGCTGATGTCCACCCTCTCCACCCGCCGGCCGTCCTCGGCCCGGATCTTGACGGCGCCTGCCACCGTCACCACCCCCTCGCGGCCGTCGCCCGGGACGTGGTCGTAGACGCCCCGCTCCAGCGCCCGGAGCAGGGTGGACTTGCCGTGGTAGCCGCCGCCGGTGATGAGGGTGATCCCCGCGGGGACGCCCAGCCCCCGCACCGGCCCGGCGTGGGGCAGGTGGACCGTCACCGCCAGGCGTCCCTCGGGGGCGCGGAAGGGGACGACGCCCGGCCCGCGCAGCGGCCGGTCGCTGGCGCCGCTCTCCCGCGGCAGCACCGACCCGTCGGCCACGAAGGCCACCAGGCCCATCCCCGCCAGCCGCTCCCGCAGCCAGGCCTGGTCCTCCACCACCTGCCACCAGCGGCGGAGCTCCTCGGCCTCCCGGGCGGCGTCCGCCAGGGCCTGGCGCACCAGGGCGGGCAGGACCACGCAGAGGAGTTCCTCCGCCTCCCGGCCCAGCACCGTCCGCCCCCGCGCCGGGAGGCCGACGCCCAGGCGCGCCTCCACGCTGCCGTCGGGGCGGACCACCACCGCCGTCCGCTCCAGCACCTCCTGCCCGGGCCGGGCGACGGCCACCAGCCCGCTCGTGCCCATGCCCCGGGGACGGTCCCGTCCCGCCGCCGCCACCGCCGCCCGCAGCCGCCGCAGGAGGTAGTCGGCCACGGCCAGCCGGCGCACCTTGCCGGCCAGGGCCTCGTCGGGCAGCGCCGCCGTCGCCGGGGCGACGGCGATCCGCACCCGCGAGGGGGGCGCGAAGGGGTCGCCCTGGGCGTGATCCAGGTGGAGGACGAAGCCGTCGCCGGCGTAGCTGCCCTCGACGTCGCGGTAGGCCTTGTAACCGCGGCCGTCGATCCGCCTCAGCCCCTCGCCGAGCCGCGCCAGGGGCAGCACCGCCCCGGCCGGCCGGGTCAACGGCGCCCACCCCTGTCGCCGCGCGCCGGGCGCTCGTAGCGCCAGTAGTCCCAGGCCACCAGGCCGCCGAAGAGGGCGAGGCCGAGGACCACGCCCGCGAACCCGGCCCAGGCGAAGGGCACCCCCTGCCGCGCCGCGGCCGAGGCCAGGCGCGCCCCCACGTAGAGCGCGATGCCGGCGATGACGACGAACGTGACGAGCCGCATCCTTGGCTACCCCCATTCCTGCAGGGCGTATTCTCCCACCGCGCGGCGGGCCCCTGCCGGTCGCGGCGTCGCGCGACGGTCCGCCGCGGGAGGCGCATGGCTGCCCGGCCGACCACAGAGACTAGGGGCATGGAGCGCGAGATCCTCGACCCGCGCCAGTACCTGCCCGGCCGGGAGCGCCAGTTCGGCGCCCGCGGCATCCTGGCCACCTTCCCCGACGCCGGCAGCGCCCGCGCGGCGGCCCGGGAGCTGCGCCAGGCCGGCTACGACCACGTCCAGGTGGACGAGGTCAGCCGCTTCCCCGCCGAGCGCGGGTCGCTGCGGCAGCAGCCCTGGCCGACCAGCCTCACCGAGGAGCCCGACAAGGACCGGCGCGGCCTGGTGGCCCAGGACCCGTCGGTCGGCGGCAGTTCCCTAGGGGGCGAGGAGCCCATAGGCGGCTACCACTACCTCCTTACCGTCGCCACCCACCCGGACCGCTTCCCGCCGGCGCTGGAGATCATCCGCCGCCACGGCGGCAACGTGGACGAGGGCGGCCCCCGCTAGAGGACCACGCCCACCCCGGGCAACGGGCGGTTGTTGCCTGAAATTGCAATCCGCTGGGCGAAAGGATTTCGCCCTTCCTCCGCGAACGATTCCTGCCTAAGTTATGTAAACGCTGTCAGAAGCGGGCTGTCGCTTTGAAGGGGGAAGGCGCGTGCCCACCCGCCTGACCGCGGTCTTGTCACTGCTCATGCTGTTGGGGTCCTGCGGCGGGGCTGCCGCCGCGGCGGCCGCCACGGTGGCGGTGGAGGGGTCGTCCCTCTCCCTCCCGGCCGCCCTCTACGGGCGGGAGGATGCGCTGGTCCCCGTCCGTCCCCTGGCGGAAGCCCTCGGGGCCACCGTCACCTGGGACGGGGAGCGGCGCACGGTGGCCGTCGCGTGGCCGGGGCACGCCGTGCTCCTGGTCATCGGCCGCCCCTCCGCCCTGGTCGACGGGCGCTGGGTCTCCCTCGAAGTACCGCCCATCCTGGTCGGCGGGCGGACGCTGGTGCTGCTGAGCTTCCTCGCCGGGCAGCTCGGGAGCGACGTCCGTTGGGACGCCGCCACCAGCACCTTCGTCGTCCGTCCGCCGGCGGGCGCCCGGGCACCCGCCCCATCCCCCTCGGCCCGCGGACGCCACCTCGTCCTCGGTTACGCCTCCGTGGACTACCCCGGCGACCGGTCGTGGCAGGCGGCGGTGGAAGGCCACCGGCAGGAGCTCGACCTGGTCGCCTACTTCGGCCTCCGCCTCACCGCCGACGGCACCCTTCTCAACCCCACCGGCGGCCAGCCCGGGGAGCTGCTGGCAGCGGCCCGCCGCCAGGGGCTGCCCGTCCTCCTCACCGTCCACAACGTGCTGGCTTCTGGCTTCGACCGGGCAGCGGTGAGCGCTCTGCTGGACGACCCCGCCGCCCGGGCCCGGGCCGTCGAGAGCATCCACCGTGCCGTCCGGGGCGGCTTCGCCGGGGTCAACCTCGACCTGGAGAACCTGGAGCCGCGCCACCGCCGGGCGTACGCCGACTTCCTGCGCCAGGTGGCCGACCGGCTGCGCCCCGAAGGCTTCCTGGTCACGGTGGCCGTCCCGGCCAAGACGGCGGACAGGCCCTGGGACGGCTGGAGCGGCGCCTTCGACTACGCCGCCCTCGGCGGGATCGCCGACTACCTGGTCGTCATGGCCTACGACGAGCACTGGCCCGGCAGCGACCCCGGCCCCATCGCCTCCGTCGGCTGGGTGGAGCAGGTGGTGCGCTACGCCCTCACCGCCGTCCCAGCGCACAAGCTGCTCCTGGGCGTCCCCGCCTACGGCTACGACTGGTCCGCGGGGGGACCCGCCCGCGGCCTCACGGCTCCGGCGGCCGCCCGCCAGGCGGCCCGGCTGGGGGCCACCGTCAACTGGGACGCGGCGGCCCAGGTGCCGTACTATCACTACTGGGACGCGCGGGGCGTACGCCACACCGTCTACTTCGAGAACGCCTCCAGCATGGCCGCCAAGGTGGACCTGGCCGTGCGCTACCGCCTGGCCGGCATCGCCCTCTGGCGCCTGGGCTCCGAGGACCCCGCCTGCTGGCAGGGGGTCATCGCCGGCAAGCTCCGACCTTGAGCCTCCGGAGGCTTCCCCCAGGCCGAACGTCGCCGCCCGACACCGCCTTCGGGCATCCCTCGCCCGCGTGGCGCTGCCGGCTGACGCGCCCCCGCTTTGGGACATACCCGCTTCTCCCTGAATCGTGCGGCACTGCCTCGAAAACTGAAAGCATGCACCACGATAGGGTCAACGACCCGCCTTTCCTTGGACCGGGTCAAAATCATGTAGTCGCAGTCCAGAAACCGTCACACGGTCGCCGCCTTACCGACAAAGAGCTTCGGTTGACGGTCCTGCCACAGGGCGCGTCCGTCGTTTTCCGCCCGCCCCAGCGCCGCCATCCTCCAAGCGGAAATTGACCCATTGTTATGTTGCAGGCTACCCCTGGGGGTAAGGTAAGGGGAATCGTTGGGGCACAACGGATCTTTAGTGCCTTAAAAACCGGAGTTCGACAGTTGTGAGGCACATGCCAGATCCCCGATGACGTAGTATCAAGGGTTTGCGGGCTTACAGGGGCGCTGAAACGCACAAATGCGTAGT
>JBBIPI010000151.1:0-4248 GCA_037442985.1 Clostridiales bacterium | reverse complement strand
ACGCATTGGGGGCCACCTCCTCTTGGTTCTCTCACCCAGAAGGATGGCCCCCTTTTATTCCCTTGTCTACGCCTGCAGTCTCACATGTTTCTGAACCAGCTCATTGCGGGCAGGGGAGGCGCGCCTTGATCTGGCCGGCCGAAGTGATATAATCGATGTGCGTGCGAGAGTAGCTCAGTCGGTAGAGCATCGGCTTCCCAAGCCGAGGGTCGCGGGTTCGAGTCCCGTCTCTCGCTCCATTTTTGTTTGTCCTTCGCGCTGGTGTAGCTCAGCGGCAGAGCAATCGCCTCGTAAGCGATAGGTCGCGGGTTCAAATCCCGCCACCAGCTCCATTCGCCCCTTTCACGACGCAGGGACCGAGGACGACCGCTTCCGTTTTTGTGCTACTTGCCGGCAGCGGTGCGTTGAATTTCCGCAAGGGAACCGGGGCGTTTAGTAGAAAACCGCAGGCGTGGCGGTGTTTGCGCCCTTACGCGGCTCCCGGCCGGGCGGGCTGGCGCCGGTGCGGGTGGGCCTCTCGGCGCCGGCGGGTGTCGTCCTGCTGGTCTGTGCCCTAGCCCTCCTCCTGCTCTCGGGCGGCCTGCTGCCGCCCGGCCGGCCGCGGGCCGCCCTGGCGTCGGCGCTCGGGCAGGCCCATGCCCGCTGGGTGGATCTGCAGCGGGCCTGGGTGGTGGCGACGCTGCCGGACGGGTATCGGCGCCTCGACGAAGGGGCGGTGACCGTCTATTACCCGTCCGGCGGGGAGGAAGAGTCACGCGCCGTGGCGCGTCTGGCCGGCCGGTACCTGCCGCAGGTGGCCGCCCTCCTGTCGGCCCCGGCGCCCCGCGTCACCGTGGTCGTGGTCCCCTCCCGCGAGGCCTTCGGGCGGGCATTGGGGTGGCGGTACGGCCTGAATGCCGTGGGCGCCTACTGGCGCGGCGTCCTCTGGATCCTCGCCCCCTCCGCCTGGCTCGACACCGCCGAGCCAGGGTGGGAGCGGCGGTTCGCGCGCGAGGGGCCGGTGGTCCACGAACTGGCCCACTTGCTGCTGGCCCTCCAGACAGGGGGAAAGGTGCCGGCCTGGTGGGACGAGGGTGTGGCCCAGCACGTGGAGTACCGCCTCACCGGGTTCGAGTGGGTGGTGGAGGGCGACGGCCCGGAGGCCGGCCTCTACCCCCTGGCGCGGCTGATGGAGGGCTTCCATGCCCTGGATGACGAGGCGCTGGCCTACCGCCAGGCCGCCCTCTTCGTCCGCTTCCTGGCGGAGACCCGGGGCGAGCGGGCCATCGCGAGGGTCAACGGACGGCTGGCGGCCGGGTGGCCGCTGCCCGAGGCGCTGAGACTGGAGGCGGGCGCGCCGCCGGAGGCGCTGGAGCGGGCGTGGCTGGCCTGGCTGGCCGAACGGGCGCGGGGGCCGGAAGGATTCATCCCCGGGTAAGAGAAATAACGGCGCGGGGTGGGGATCGGATGGCGGAAAAGATCCTCGTGGTGGAGGACGAGCGCCAGATAGCAGCGATCCTCGAGTTCAACCTCAAGCGCGCCGGCTTCAGCGTCTCGGTGGCGTTCGACGGCGAGGACGCCCTGGACAAGGCGTCCCGCGAAGTGCCCGACCTGATCATCCTCGACCTGATGCTGCCGGCGGTGGACGGGTTCACCGTCTGCCGCCAGCTCCGGAGCTACACCTCCGTGCCCATCCTCATCCTCACCGCCCGCGGCGAGGAGGAGGACAAGATCCGCGGCCTGGAGTTAGGCGCCGACGACTATGTGACCAAGCCCTTCAGCCCGCGGGAGGTGATCGCCCGCGTGCGGGCGCTGTTGCGGCGCTCCCAGGGCCGGGTGGCCAGCCCCGACAACGGCCCGCTGGTCTTCGGCGATCTCGAGCTCGACCTGGTAGCGCGGGAGGTGCGCCGGAACGGGCGGGTGGTGCCCCTCACCGTCCGGGAGTACGAGTTGCTGAAGTACCTGGCGCTGCGGCCGGGCCAGCCCTTCACCCGGGAGGCCCTGCTGAGGGACGTCTGGGGGTACGAGTACCTGGGGGACATCCGCACCGTGGACGTGACGGTGCGCCGCCTGCGCGAGAAGATCGAGGACGACCCGTCCTCGCCGTCCTTCCTGCTCACGCGCCGGGGCGTCGGCTACCTGTTCCGGCCGGCCGGAGGCGGCGATGGGGCCTGACCTGACCGGGATCCCCTGGCCCAGGAGCCTCCAGGCCCGCATGGCCGTGATCTTCTTCCTCATCATCCTCCTGGCCATGGTGGTGGTGGGGAACTACCTCTCGCGCTCCCTGGAGCGCTATTACCTCCAACAGCATCGGGACTGGTTGCGGCAGGTGGCCGAGACCGTGGCCGGCTTCACGGGCGACCCCCTGGAGCGGCTGGCCGCCGACCCCCAGGCCCCGGGGCAGATCGAGTCCATCGAGAAGATCGTGGGCATCTACAGCGGGCAGGACGTGGAACTTTCCGTCCTCGACCTCCAGGGGGTCGTCATCAGCTCCACCAGCTACGGCTTGGTCGGGACCCGGCTGGCCGACCCCCAGGTGCGCCGGGCCCTCGACGGCCTGCCGCCGGCGGGCGAGCTCCGCACCGACCCTGAGACGGCGAGGCGCAAGATCTACCTGGCGGCGCCCGTCTCCGCCGGGGGGCGCGTGGTGGGCGCCGTCTTCCTGGCCGGGTCCCTCGAGCGCGTCGACACCACCCTCAGGGGCGTGCGGGCCATCCTCCTCACCGCCACCCTGCTGGCCCTGGTCATCGCGGCGGGCGTCAGCCTCCTCCTGGCCCGCACCATCACGGGGCCGATCCACGAGCTGACGGCCAGGGCGGTGGAGCTGGCGGGCGGCCGTTTCGACCGCCTGCTGGAGGTGCGCTCCGGCGACGAGGTGGGGCGGCTGGCCGAGACGTTCAACCACCTCACCGTCCGGCTCCGCGAGACCCTGGACGAGATCTCGGCCGAGAAGCAGAAGGCGGAAGCCATCCTGACCCATATGACGGACGGCATCGTGGCCGTGGACGGGGCGGGGCGGGTGATCCTGGCCAACCCGGCCGCCGCCCGCCTCCTGGGGGTGGCGCAAGACCGGTTGGTGGGGCGGCCGCTGTTGGAGGCCGTGCCGGGGCTGCCCCTCGAGGAGCCCCTCACCGCGGCCCTGCGCGGGGAGGGAGCCGGCCGTGAGGGGGACGGACCCGGGGCGGGGAAGCCCTTGCTGGTCCGCGCGGGCGAGCTGGTGCTGACCGCCGACCTGGCCCCGCTGCGCGACAAGGCCGGGCGGATCACGGGCGTCGTGGTGGTGCTCCACGACGTCACGGGCCAGGAGCGGCTGGAGGCCCTGCGGCGGGAATTCGTGGCCAACGTCTCCCACGAGCTGCGCACCCCCCTGACGACCATCAAGAGCTACGTGGAGACGATCCTGGACGGGGCGGTCGACGACCCGCAGGTGGCCGAGGGCTTCCTCCGGGTGGTCGCGGGCGAGGTGGATCGGATGACGCGCCTGGTGAGCGACCTGCTCACCCTCTCCCACCTCGACAGCGGCCGGATGCGGCTGGAGCTCCAGTCCCTGGACCCGAACGAGCTGGTGCGGTCGGTGGCCGGCAAGTTCGAGGAGCGGTGCAGGCGCAAGGACATAGAGCTGGTCGTCAGGCCTGCCGGCGGGTTGCCGCCCGTCGACGGCGACAGGGACCGGCTGGAGCAGGTGCTGGCCAACCTGATCGCCAACGCCATCGACTTCACGCCCCCCGGCGGGCGGATCGAGGTGGCCACGGGCCTGGCTCCGGAGGGCGTGACGGTGACGGTGCGGGACACCGGGGTGGGCATCCCCGCCGAGGACCTGCCGCGCGTCTTCGAGCGCTTCTACCGGGTGGACAAGGCCCGCTCCCGGGAGTACGGCGGCACGGGCCTGGGCCTGAGCATCGCCCGCGAGCTGACGGAAGCCCACGGGGGGCGGATCTCCATCGACAGCGCCCCGGGGCGGGGGACCGAGGTCCGGGTCACCCTGCCGGCCGGCGACGCCCTGGCCCGGGAGGCGTGACGGGGCCGTGCGCCTGGGGGAGCGCGAGGCGGTCAAGAGCGTCGTCCTCGGCTTCCTGGTGCTGGCCGCGGTGGCGATGAACACGTTGCTCTGGCTGCGGACGCCCGGGGGCGGGCCGCCGCCCCGGCCCGGGTCCTACGTGGCCGAGGGGAGCGGCGCCGCGCCGCCCGTGGATCGGCTGTTCCTCCCGCTGCGGGTGGTGGTCCACCGGGGCGGGCGCCACGCCCTGGTGTTCGACGCCGACGGGCCGG
>JBBIPI010000150.1:0-4323 GCA_037442985.1 Clostridiales bacterium | reverse complement strand
GCCGTCCGCCCCGCCACCGCAGCAGGCGTCAGCGCCGCCCCCAACTGGGCATGCTGATCCAGGTCGACGGCAGCCTGCATGACTGGTTGGAGGACAGAGGGCCAAGCTTCTGCCTCGTGGGCGCCATCGACGACGCCACCGGCCGCGTCCTCCACGCCCACTTCCAGCCCCACGAGGACGTCTGGGGCTATATGCGACTCTTCCGCGGCATCGTGGAGCAATACGGCATCCCCCTGGCCGTCTACTCCGACCGGCATAGCATCTTCTCCCGCAACGACAACCACTGGACCAGGGAGGAGCAGCTCCGCGGCCGCCAGGACCCCACCCAGGTCGCCAGAGCCCTCGAACAGCTCGGTGTGGAACTCATCCTGGCCCACTCCCCCCAGGCCAAGGGCCGCATCGAACGCGCCTGGGGCACCTTCCAGGATCGGCTGCAGAGCGAACTCCGCCTCGCCCGGGCGACCTCCCTGGAGGAGGCCCAGGCCGTCCTGGACCGCTTCCTGCCCGACTACAACCGCCGCTTCGCCAAAGCCCCTGCCCAGGCCGGGCATGCCTTCCGCCTCCCAGGCCCCGGCCTGGACCTGGATCGCGTCTTCTGCATCCGCCACCGACGTCAAGTGGCCAACGACAATACCGTGCGGATCGAAGGCCGGGTGCTCCAAATCCCCCCAGGGCCGCACCGCATCAGCTACGCCAAGGCATGGGTGGACGTCGATTTCATGATGGACGGTCAGGTCCGCATCTTCTATCGCGACCAGTGCATCGCCTGGTGCGATGCCCTCCCGCCGCGGGAATCTCACGCCAAGACTCCCGCGGCGATCGCCATCTGAGGAGGTGGTGATCCGTGCCAGTCGCGCCTTGATCATGGCTCAACCCCACCAGGCGCCCATGGGCAAGCCGTCCCACTGGCCGGGGGCGGGGAAGCGCTGGCCCGGCCGTGTCGCCCGCGGGTGCACCATCAGCCGCTTCTCCCCCGCCCAGATCTCCACCGTGTCCTCGCCCGGCTGAACCTGCACCGTCTGCCCCGCCAGGGCCCAGGACACGCCGTACCAGGAGCCGTGCCACTGCACGTACCCGTCCCAGCCCACCTTGCGCTCCTCGCGCAGGAAGGGCACAAGCCGCTCTGGCCCGGGCAGGGGCGCAAGGTGCACCCGCTCGACAGCCAGCCGGTCGCTCGGACGCTCTTTGGTAGTCCCGTGGACGCGCACGTTGGCCTCCGTGTCCAGCCAGGCCTGGACCTGGCGGTTCAGGTCGGCCAGGTCCAAAACCGGGCGCCGGGCCAGAAGTTCCGCTCCACGTACCCGACCCCCCGCTCCACCTTGCCCTTGGTGCGGGGACGGTACGGCCGGCAGAGCTTCACTTCAAACCCCAGGCGCAGGGCGAAGTCCAGGAAGCGCTCGTTCCAGACCGGCTGGTGGTGGCTTGCGGGGCATACGGGGAGCGGCGCGGGGTCGCGAACCCGTCCGGGTGGGCTTTGAGATCGTGGCTGCGCTGGAGCGGGGTGCTTTGTGCTATACTAACGCCGGCGCGCCGGAGCGCGGCGCGCACTACCCACGCCTGTCCGACCGGCGCTCCGGTGCCGCGGTGCCCGCGGCGAGGCGCCGGGATGAAGGGGCGGAGGCAAAACCGGAAGGGGGTAGCACCGTGTCCCTCACGATGAAGCAGCTCCTCGAGGCCGGCGTCCACTTCGGCCATCAGACCCGCCGCTGGAACCCCAAGATGAAGCCCTACATCTTCGCCGAGCGCAACGGCATCTACATCATCGACCTGCATAAGACGGTGCGGATGATCGAGGAGGCGTGCAACTTCGTCCGCGACCTGGCGGCGCGCGGCGGGACCTTCCTGTTCGTGGGGACCAAGAAGCAGGCCCAGGAGGCCATCGCCGAGGAGGCGACCCGCTGCGGGCAATTCTACGTGAACCAGCGCTGGCTGGGCGGCACCCTGACCAACTTCACCACCATCAAGTCCCGCCTGGAGCGGCTGAAGCAGATCGAGGAGTGGGAGCGCACCGGCCAGTTCCAGCGCCTGCCCAAGAAAGAGGTCCTGCTCCTGCAGCGGGAGCGCGACAAGCTGGCCAAGTACCTGGGCGGCATCCGCGAGATGACGCGCCTGCCCGACGCCCTCATCGTCATCGACCCCCGGAAGGAGCACCTGGCGGTGAGCGAGGCGCGGCGCCTGGGCATCCCCATCGTCGGCCTCGTGGACACCAACTGCGATCCCGACCTGATCGACTACGTGATCCCGGGCAACGACGACGCCATCCGGGCGGTGAAGCTGATCACCGGCCGCCTGGCGGACGCCATCCTGGAGGGCAGGCAGGGCGTCCAGGAGGCCGCGGAGACGGAGACGGCCTGAGGGACGGGGGAGGAAGGGGAATGGCCGAGGTTTCGCCTGCGCTGGTCAAGGCGCTGCGCGAGCGGACCGGCGCCGGGATGATGGACTGCAAGGCGGCCCTGGTCGCCACCGGCGGCGACATGGAGAAGGCCGTGGAGTGGCTGCGCCAGAAGGGTCTGGCCACCGCCGTGAAGAAGGCCGGGCGCGCCGCGTCCCAGGGCGTGGTCGAGTCGTACGTCCACCTGGGCGGGCGCATCGGCGTGCTCGTCGAGGTCAACTGCGAGACCGACTTCGTCGCCCGCACCGAGGAGTTCCGCGCCCTGGCGCGGGACCTGGCCATGCAGGTGGCGGCCGCGGCGCCCCGCTACGTGCGGCGGGAGGACGTCCCGCCCGAGGAGGTGGAGCGGGAGCGCCAGATCCTGCGCGCCCGCACCCTGGAGGAGGGCAAGCCGGCGCACGTGGTGGACCGCATCGTGGAGGGGCGCCTGGAGAAGCAGTTCTTCAACCAGGTCTGCCTGGAGGAGCAGCCCTTCATCAAGAACCCGGACGTGACGGTGGGACAGGTGGTCAAGGAGGCCATCGCCCGCTTCGGCGAGAACATCGTCATCCGCCGCTTCGCCCGCTTCGAGCTGGGCGAGGCGACGGACGGGGCCGCCGCCGGGTCCTGAGGGGGTGCCCGGCAGGGTGGGCGCAGGTGACGGCAGGGCTACCCCCCGCTACCGCCGCGTCGTCCTCAAGCTGAGCGGGGAGGCGCTGGCGGGGAAGCAGGGCTTCGGCATCGACCCGGCGGTGGTGGACTACGTCGCCCGGGAGGTGCAGGAGGTCGTCGCCCTCGGGACCCAGGTGGCCATCGTCGTCGGGGGCGGGAACATCTGGCGCGGCCTGGCCGGCAGCTCCCGCGGCATGGACCGGGCGACGGCCGACTACATGGGCATGCTGGCCACGGTGATCAACGCCCTGGCCCTCCAGGACGCCCTCGAGAAGCACGGGGTGGACACGCGGGTGCAGACGGCCATCGAGATGCGCGCCCTGGCCGAGCCGTACATCCGGCGGCGCGCCATCCGCCACCTGGAGAAAGGGCGGGTGGTCATCTTTGCCGCCGGCACCGGGAACCCGTTCTTCTCCACCGACACGGCCGCCGCCCTGCGGGCGGCCGAGATCGAGGCCGAGGTGATGCTCAAGGCCACAAAGGAGTCGGGCGTTTACGACTCCGACCCGCGGCTCAACCCCGCCGCCCGGCGCCTGGAGCGCATCGAGCACCTGGAGGTCCTGAAGCAGGGCCTGCGCGTCATGGACTCCACCGCCACCTCCCTCTGCATGGAGAACGACATCCCCATCATCGTGTTCGACCTCAACGTGCCCGGGAACATCAAGCGGGCCGTGCTGGGGGAGAACGTCGGCACTCTGGTGGGGGGACAGGCGCGTGGTTGAGGACGTCCTCAAGGACTGCGAGGAGCGCATGGCCAAGAGCTGCGAGGTCTTCCGGCGCGAGCTGGCCGGCATCCGGGCCGGACGGGCGACCCCCGCCCTCCTGGAGAAGATCACCGTCGACTACTACGGTACGCCTATGCCCGTAAACCAGGTGGCCACCATCACCGTCCCGGAGCCGCGCCTCCTGGTCATCCAGCCCTGGGATCGCAGCCTCCTGCCCGAGCTGGAGCGGGCCATCGCCCGCTCGGACCTGGGCCTGACGCCGTCGAGCGACGGGGTGGTGCTGCGCCTGGCGCTGCCGCAGCTCACCCAGGAGCGCCGCCAGGAGCTGATCCGGCAGGTGCGCCGGCTGGCCGAGGAGGAGCGCGTCGCCATCCGCAACATCCGCCGCGAGGCCATGGAGATGCTGCGCGACCTGGAGCGGGAGGGCCAGTTGCCCGCGGACGCCGCCCGGCGGGCGCAGGAGCAGGTGCAGAAGCTGACCGACCGCTTCATCGCCGACATCGACCGTGCCCTGGAGGCCAAGGAGAAGGAGATCCTGGAGGTGTGAGGCCGGTG
>JBBIPI010000149.1:0-4380 GCA_037442985.1 Clostridiales bacterium | reverse complement strand
CGTACTTCGCCGGTCTGGCGCTGATCCCGGCGACCCGGGCCGCCGTCCTGACCACGGTGGAGCCGGTGGTGACGGGCGCGGCTGCGGCGGCCTTCCTGGGCGAGGCGCTGACGCCCTGGCAGATCGACGGCGGCGCGTTGGTGGTGGCAGGGGCCGCCCTGGCGGCCGGCGCGCCGCCGCGCGGGGCGGCTCAGGCCGGGGCCGCGGTCACTGACCGGGAGGGATGAGCAGGTGCAGATCGGCATCATCGGGCTGCCGCTGGCGGGCAAGACGACGCTCTTCAACCTCCTGACCGGCGGACAGGCCGTCACGGGCGGGGGGCGGGGACAGGTCAACGTGGGGGTGGCGCGGGTCCCGGACCGGCGCCTGGACGTGCTGGCGGCCATGTTCCGGCCCCGCAAGGTCACCCCGGCCACCATCGAGTTCACCGACCTGGCCGGCTTCGTGCCCGGGGAGACGGACCGGGCCAAGCTGAACGCCTTCTTGCAGAGCGTCCGCCGGAGCGACGCGCTGCTCCATGTGGTGCGCGCCTTCGAGAGCGCGACCCTGCCCCACCCCCTCGGTTCTGTCGATCCGGCGCGGGATGCCCGCGAGGTGGACACCGAGTTGCTTCTGGCCGACCTGCAGGTGGCGGAGGCGGCGCGCCGGCGCAGTTCCGAGGAGGAGGCCCAGCTCGCCCTCCTGCGGCGGTGCCGGGCGGCCCTCGAGGAGGGCAGGCCGGTGCGCCACCTGGGCCTGGCGAACGAGGAGGAGCGCCTGCTGCGCGGGTACGCCTTCCTCACGGCTCGGCCCCTGCTGGTCGCCGTCAACCTCTCCGAGGAGCAGCTGCGCGCCGGCGACTATCCGGGCCGCGCGGCCCTTGAGGAGCACTGCCGGCGGCAGGGCAGCGGAGAGCCGGTGGCCTTCTGCGGCGCGGTGGAGGCGGAGATCGCCGCCCTGGACGAGGCCGACCGGGAGGCGTTCCTGAAAGAGTACGGGTTGGCCGAGCCGGGGATCGCCCGCGTGGCCCGGGCGGCCTACGCCGCCCTGGGGCTGATCTCCTTCCTCACGGCGGGGGAGCAGGAGGTGCGCGCCTGGCCCATCCGCCGGGGCCTCACGGCCCGGGAGGCGGCCGGCAAGGTCCATTCGGACATGGAGAAGGGCTTCATCCGCGCCGAGGTGGTCGCCTTCGACGACCTGGCGGCGGCCGGGTCGCTGAAGGCGGCGCGGGACCGCGGCCTGGTGCGGCTGGAGGGGCGGGACTACGTCGTCCGGGACGGGGACGTGATCGTCTTCCGCTTCAACGTGTGAACGCCAGCCAGGGCAGGGAAGTGGGGCGGCGCTGACGAATTCCCCGCACCATGCGGCCGGGGGACCTCGGGGAACACTACCGCTCGTGCCTGGTGGAGGCCCACTGCCCCTATGCCGGCAGGAAGATCCTCGGCTTCCTCACCTACCGGTGCACGCCGGGCGAGGATCCCGGTACTCTCCGTCAGGAACTGGTCAGGGCGGAGTGCCTCCTGCGGGAGCAGTGCGAGGAACTGGGCTGCCACCGGGGCCGCCATCCCCTGACCGGATAGGCAGCCTCGGCCCATGGACCGGGACCAGGCCGTCGCCTACCTGGAGAGCCTCACCCGCTTCGGCATCCGCCTGGGACTGGAGCGGATGCACTATCTCCTCGAGGCGCTAGGGCACCCCGAGCGGCGCCTGCGCGTCGTCCACGTGGCTGGCACCAACGGCAAAGGCTCCACCTGCGCCATCCTGGACTCCATCCTGCGGGCGGCCGGCTACCGCGCCGGGCTGTACACCTCGCCCCACCTGGTCCGCTACGAGGAGCGCATCCGCCTGGGCGGCGCGCCCATCCCGGGAGGACGCCTGGCGGAGCTGGTCGCCTGCGTGCGGGAGGTCGTGGAGCGCGCCGCGGCGGAGGGGCGGGAGCCGCCGACGGAGTTCGAGGCGGGCACGGCCATCATGTACGCCTACTTCGCCGAAGAGGGGGCGGAGGTGGTCGTCCAGGAGACGGGCCTGGGAGGCCGCCTGGACGCCACCAACGTCGTGCCCGCGCCGCTGGTCTGCGTGCTCACCGCCATCGGCATGGATCACCGCGACCGGCTGGGAGACACCCTGGCGGCCATCGCGGCCGAGAAGGCGGGCATCGTCAAGCCGGGGGTGCCGGTGGTCTCCGCCCCCCAGGAGCCCGAGGCGGCGCAGGTGGTGGCTCGGGCTGCCGCCCGTGCCGGCAGCCGGCTGATCCGCGTCGGCCACGAGGTCGCGGTAGAAGGGGTCGCGGTCTCGCCGGAGGGCACCCGCTTCGACTATCGCGGCCTCTCCGGCTGGGAGACTGACCTGCGGCTGGGCCTGCTGGGGCGGCACCAAGCAGAGAACGCCGCCTGCGCCCTCGCGGCGGTCGAGGTGTTGCGGGAGCGGGGTCTCACCATCCCCGAGGAGGCGGTGCGCGCGGGGCTGGCCAGGGCCCGCTGGCCCGGGCGGCTGGAGGTGCTGGGCCACCGGCCCCTGCTGGTGCTGGACGGCGCCCACAACCCCCACGGCGCCGCCGCCCTGCGCCGGTCCTTGGAGGAACTGTGGCCCGGGAGGCTCTTCGTCTTCGTTCTGGGCGTCCTGGCCACCAAGGACGCCCGCGGGATCGTCACCGCCCTGGCGCCCCTGGCCGCCGGAGTTGTGGCCACCTGCCCCGACAGCGGGCGTGCCCTCGCGCCCGCCGAGCTGGCCCGCCTGGCCGAAGAAGCCGGCTGCCCTGCCCTGGTCGAGCCCGCGGTGCCGGTCGCCGTGCGGCGCGCCCTGGATTGGGCCGGGCCGACGGGGGCGGTGTGCGTGGCCGGCTCGCTCTACCTGGTGGGGCGGGTGCGCCCCCTCTTCGCCCCCGGCGACCTCACCTAGGCCCGGCGTCGCCGGGCAGCCGACCGGGTCCTGGCCTCTCCCCATCGGGCGGCAGCTCGCAGTAGGGATAGCAGTGCGGGCACTCGGAACCGATGCAGGGCTGGTCCTCGCGCTGGTCGCAGGGCTCGACATGGATGAGGACGTGGGCGTTGGGGAGGCTCTGGCGCAGCGTCTCCTCGATCTCGTCGCAGAGCTGGTGGGCGTCGGCCAGGGACGTCACCCTGGGCAGCACCAGGTGCAGGTCGACGTGCCGCTCCGCCCCGGCGCGGCGGGTGCGCAGCGAGTGGACCTCCAGGTAGCGCGGCCGGTATCTCTCCAGCACCTGGAGGATGACGCGCTGCTCCTCCGGCGGCAGCGAGACGTCCAGGAGCGGGAGGAAGCTGGCGCGGGTCAGGTCGTAGGCGGCCTTGACGATGAGGACGGCGACGCCCAGGGCCGCGAGGGGGTCCAGGAGCCGCCAACCGGTAAGCTCGATGCCCAGGAGACCGGCGAAGACCCCCAGGGAGGTCCACACGTCGGTGCGCAGGTGCAGGGCGTCCGCCCGCAGGGCCACCGAGTCGGTGTCGCGGGCGGCGCGGAAAAGCCGCTCCGACACCGCGAAGTTGACCAGGGCCGAGATGCCCATGACCACCAGCCCGGGTCCCGTCGCCTGCAGCGCGGACCTGCCCAGCAGGCGGCGGACCGCCTCGTAGACGATCCAGCCCGCGGCGAGGAAGATCAGCCCGGCCTCGATGGTGCCGGAGACGTTCTCGATCTTGCCGTGCCCGAAGGGGTGCTCCTCGTCGGCGGGCTTGCTGGCCTCGCGCACCGAGAAGTAGGCGATGACGGCGGCCAGGAGGTCGATGGCCGAGTGGACCGCCTCGGCCAGCACGCTGACGGAGTTGATGGCCAGGCCCACGGCGACCTTGCCGAGGACGAGCGCGCTGTTGGAGAGGACGGACAGGCCTGCCACCTGGACCTTGTTCATCGGCTGCGCCTCCGCCGCGGTCTGCCGCTCCATTTTACCCCACGCGCCCGCGCGCGGCACCGCCAGGCGAGCGCGTCCCCGCTAACGCGAGCCACACACGTAGCGCACGCCCTCCGGGCCCACCCGCGCCCAGTGGACGGTGTTGGCCGGCACGTCCAGGCGGTCGCCGGCGCGCAGCTCCCGCACCTCCCCGCCCGGGATGCCGATGGTGATGCTGCCGCGGACCACCCAGCGCACCTCGTCCCCCGCGTGGACGTGCTCCGGGTAGTAGGCCAGGGGCGGATCCTCCCAGACGTAGACCTGGTACCCCTCGCGCCGGAGCCGGTCCAGGGCTTCCCGCTCGTCCACGTCCCGACACCCCCCGTCGTCTCGGCGAGCGTCCGTCACCAGCCCTACGTTAAAATGAGAGGCGTGGGCGAGCAAGAGCGGAGAGAGAGCCTGCTGGCGGCGGCCAAAGCGGTGTTCGCGCGCGAGGGCTACCACCGGGCCACGGTCCGGGACATCGCCCGCGAGGCCGGCGTCGCCACCGGCACGTT
>JBBIPI010000148.1:0-4384 GCA_037442985.1 Clostridiales bacterium | reverse complement strand
TCCTCGTTCACCACCTGCCGCCAGAGGCGGCAGCTCTCGAGGACGTTGGCCTTGTCCACCGAGGTCACCTTGCGCCGGCGCTCCCGGGCCGCCCGGAAGGCGAGGCGGGCGATCCGCCGCACCTCGCCGCTGGTGTAGACCATCGTGTCGTAGGCCCGCTCCTCGGCGGGCGGCCCCTGCCGCAGCACCTCGCGCCCCCGCGGCCCGAAGTAGAGGCCGCCGGTGAGCTCGCGGAAGATGATCAGGTCCACCCCGCGCGCGGCGATCTCCGGCCGCACCGGGCAGGCGTCCTCCAGCCCCGGCCGCAGGACGACGGGGCGCAGGTTGGCGTACAGGCCCAGGGCCTTGCGCAGACCCAGGAGGCCGGCCTCGGGCCGCAGGCGCCCCTCCAGGCCGTCCCACTTCGGGCCGCCCACGGCGCCCAGCAGCACCGCGTCCGCCGCGCGGCAGGCCCGTAGCGTGTCCTCCGGCAGGGGAACGCCCACGGCATCGAGGGCCGCCCCGCCCACCAACGCCTCCTCCAGGACGAGGCCGTCGCCGGTCCGGTCCCTGAGGTAGTCGTCGGCCAGGCGCAGCAGCTTGCGCGCCTCGGCGACCACCTCGGGGCCCACGCCGTCGCCGGGCAGGAGGACGATCCGCCTGGGCACCCCGCTCCCCGCCGCCGGCTCCGCGCGGGCGCCGGCGCGATTATCTTCAACTATAGATCGTCCCCGGAGGGATGAACAAGACGGTGGCCGCTGCCGCCGACGCGCCCGCGGGGCGGGAAGGATTCGCCCCGCACTGGCCGAAATAGAAAACCCGCATCATCGTTGACCGTCTGGCCGGTGGCGATGCGCTACAGCCGCAGCGGTTCCATGAGAAGGTGGGCGCTGGTCGCGGCGGTGGCGGTGGTCGGCACCCTGCCGCGCGCGGTGGCCGCCACGCAAGCGCTGGCCTCCCGCCCGGCGCGCGCCGTGCGCGCCCAGGCGGTCCTGGACGTGCCCGCGGGCGCGCGCCTGTTGGTCCTGGCGCCGCACCCGGACGACGAGACCCTGGCAGCCGGCGGGCTGATCCAGGCCGTCCTCTCCCGCGGGGGCAGCGTCTGGGTGGTCTTCGCCACCAACGGGGACGGGTTCCGCCTGGCCGCCCGCCGCGCCCTGCACAAGGCCTCTCCCGGCCCGGCCGAGTACCGGCGCCTGGGCGAGCTGCGCCGCCGCGAGGCCCTGGATGCCCTCGCGCGCCTGGGCGTGCCCGAGGCGCGGGCGACGTTCCTCGGGTTCCCGGATCGCGGTCTCCTCCGCCTCTGGCTCACCAACTGGCACGACCCGTACCGCTCCCCGTACACCGACGCCGAAGCCAACCCCTACCCCGGCGCCCGGCGGACGGCCGCCGCGTACACCGGCGAGGAGCTAGCGGCCGAGCTCGACCGGGTGCTGGCGGAGGTCAGGCCCGACCTGATCGCCGCCCCGGCGCTGGCCGACTTCCACCCCGACCACAAGGCCCTCGCCCTCTTCGCGCGCCGGGCGGTGGCAGGCGCCCGCACCCGCGGCGAGCGGTGGGCCTGGGAGGTCCGGTACCTCGAGTACGTGGTGCACCGGGAGGAGTGGCGGCATGGGCAGGACCGCGCCCTCCTCGCCTCCCTCGGGCTGACCCCCGCGGAGGAAGTGGGGCCCGGTGTTTGGGTCCTCCTCCCCCTGTCACCGGCCCAGGGACGCGCCAAGCGGGAGGCCATCGCCGCCCATCGCAGCCAGACGGCCGTGATGGCGGGCTTCCTCTACAGCTTCGCCGGGCGGGGCGAGGTGTTCCGCCTCCTGACCGACCTCCCCCTCCCCAGCCGGCCCGGGACGGGGGCTTGACAGGCATGCGCCCCATCCTTTTGGGCCTGGAGGAGGAGGTGTTCATCACCGAACCGGAGCGTCCCTCGCTCCAGTCGCTGTACTACCTGGCCCGGCTCCTGTGGCGCAACCCCCGCCGCTACTACCGCCACTCGGCCTCCAACTTCGCCCGCGGGCGCGACCTGCGGGCCGGGATCATGGGCGGGGTGGAGGTGGCCACTGACCCTTGCCTCGACCCCGACGCGGCCGTGGCAGCCCTGGCGGCCAGGCGGCGGGACCTGGCGGCGGTGGCCGGCGGCCTGATCGTGCCCCTTGGCCACCTCTTCGACCGGGAGGCGCCCACCAACACCTGCGGGCTCCACGTTCACCTGGGCCCCTTCCCCGACCCCCGGCGGGCTTATGCCAACCTGGTCCACTTCCTCCCCCTGCTGGCCCTGATGACGGCCAATTCCCCCGTCGCCGGCGGGCAGCGGGTGGGCCTCTCCTACCGGATGCTCCGCTCCTTCGCCATCGGCCCCCTGCGACCCGACTGGACCTATCGCTTCCAGGACCTGATCCTCTCCAAGCGGCTGGGGACGCTGGAGATCCGCGTCTTCGACCCCTTCTGGGACCTGGAGCGGCTGCGCTGGCTGCTCCGCTGCTGCCTGGCGGTCGCCTGCCTGGAACGGGAGTTGCCGGCCGACCTGGACACCTACAACCGGTTGCGCACCGAGGCGGCCACCGAGGGATATACCCGTGCCATGCGCCGCCTGTACCGGGAGTTGAGCTGCCTGGTGCCCGTGCCGGAGCGCCTCTGCGCCGAGCCGCCGGCCGTGGCCACCGCGGCGCTGCACGACGCCCACGGCACCCTGGGCGCCTACACCGCCCTGGACAACGCCTACCGCACCGGCCGCCTGGCGCCGCGCGCCGCTCCCCCGAGGCGGGTGAGCCCGGTCCGCATCGCCCTGGGCTTTGCGGGCTACTACCTCGTCAAGGTTCCCTACATCCTCCTGAAGGCGAGGCTGGAATGGTGAAGCCGTGGTGGTGGCTGGCCGCCCTGACCGCCCTCCTGGTGGGGGCTCATCTCTATCTGCGCCACGTGTGGTTCTACCGCGACCCGCGGCGCACCCCGCCGGCGGACCCGCGCCTGATCGTGGCCCCCTGCGACGGCAAGGTGATCTACGTCCGCCCCGTCGAGGGGGGCGCCGTGTACGCCGAGAAACTGGGGGAGCGCATTCCCCTGGCCGAGCTGACCAAGGCCGACGGCGGCGGTGGCGACGAGGGCTGGATCGTGGGCATCTTCATGACCCCCCTGGACGTGCATTACAACTACGCGCCCATCAGCGGGCGGGTGACTCGGGTGGTGCACACCCCGGCGCGCGTCAACCTGCCCATGCTCGACCTCTGGGAGTACGTCCGGATCACCTATCTCCGCCGCGCCGTGGACCTCTTCGGCCGCCGGTACCACCTGAACAACGAGCGGAACACCGTCTTCATCGAGGGGGAGGCGGCGCGGGTGGCCATGGTGGAGATCGCCGACAAGTTCGTGAACAAGATCACCTGCTACGTCCGGCCGGGCGACCGGGTGGAGGCGGGCCAGAAGGTCTCCTTCATCGCCCGCGGCTCCCAGGTGGACTTGGTGATCTTCCGCCGCGACGCGGAGATCCTGGTGCGCGTGGGCCAGCAGGTGTACGGCGGCCAGACGCCCGTGGCGCGCCTCCCGGGGGTGACGCGGTGAACGGAGCCGGCGTCGCCGGGCTGCTCGCCCCCCGGGAGGTCTACCTCAGCCTCTTCCTCCTCCTGGTGGTGGAGGGTGCGGGCGTGCCCTTCGTCCCCTTCGAGCCGGCCTTCCTGGCGGCCGGGCTGCTCATCGCCAGCGGCCGCATGAGCCTCTGGGGCGCCACCCTGGTGGCCGCCGCCGGCAACCTCCTGGGCAACCTGATGGGCTACCGCGTCGGGCGCGCCGCCGGGCGCCTGCTCGCCCACCGCCCGCTGTGGGGGCTCACGCCGGAGCGGCTGCGGGCGGCCGAGCGCTGGGTGCTCCGCCACGGCGGCCTGGCCGCCTTCGCCGGCCGCTTCTTCGGCCTGCTCCGCACCCCCGCCATCCTCGCGGCCGGGGCGGCGCGCTACGACCTCCTCCGCTACACCCTGTGGAGCGCCCTGGGGTCCCTCCTCTGGTCGCTGGCCTGGCTGGCGGCGGCCACCTACCTGGGCGCCCCCGCCTTGGCTTGGCTGGAGCGCCGCGGGGGCTGGGTCGTCCTCGCGGCCGCCCTCGCCCTGGCGGGCGGCGCCTGGTACGCCTGGCACCGCCTGGCCCGCAGGCGGTGAAGGCTTCAACTGCGGCCGGTCGGGCGGTCGGCGACGCGGAGGGAGCGCAGGCGGTTGAGGGCGGCCGCCGCCTCCAGCGGGCGCGGCCGCGCCAGGTCCCCGGGCGGGCGCGCCGGGTCGGGGGCCAGGACCTCCAGCCCCCGGGCGTCCAGGTCGGCGAAGGCGGCCGCCAGCACCTCGGCCAGGGTGCGCCGGCCGTCCAGGTAGCGGGCGGCGGTATAGCGCAATAGCGCCGCGATGGCGCGCGTCTGGCCCTCGTCCAC
>JBBIPI010000147.1:0-4386 GCA_037442985.1 Clostridiales bacterium | reverse complement strand
GGCCTACCGGGCCGTGATGGTCCTCGGCGTCACCACCGACTCCCACGACGCCCAGGGGAGGGTCGTCGCCACGGCCGACGCCTCCGGGGTCACGCGCGCCGACCTGGAGCGGGTGCTGCCGCGCTTCCGGGGGGTCATCGCCCAGGTTCCGCCCATGATCTCGGCGGCCCGGGTGGGGGGCGAGCGGCTCTACCGGCTGGCCCGCCAGGGGAGGACGGTCGAGCGGCAACCGCGCCAGGTCACCGTCTCCACCCTGGAGCTGGTCGCCTGGCGTCCGGGTCCCAGGCCGGTGGCCTACCTGGACGTGGTCTGCTCTAAGGGTACGTACGTGCGGACCCTCTGCCACGACCTGGGCCAGGCCCTGGGGTGCGGCGCCTACCTCCACTTCCTCGTGCGCACCGCCCAGGGCCCCTTCCGCCAGGAGGAGAGCGTGACCCTGGAGGAGTTGGCCGCGGCGGCCTCCCGGGGGGAGGTGGGGCGGCACGTCGTCCCCGCCGCCCGCGCCCTGTCCTTCCTGCCCGGCGTCACCCTGAGGCCGGAGGAGGCGCGGCGGGTAGCCCACGGGCTGCCGCCCTTCCCCCGCGGCGCCCACGAGCTGGCCGTCTCCGGCCCGCTGGCAGGGCGCCTGGTGCGCCTGTGCTCCCCCGGCGGGGAACTGGTGGCCGTCGCCCGCGCCTACCCGCAATACCGGGGGGGCGCGGTGGTCACCTTCCGCCTGGAGAAGGTGCTGGCATGAAGCGCTTCGTGGCCATCGGCGTCTTCGACGGCGTCCACCTCGGCCATCAGGCGATCCTGCGCGAGATGGTGGCGCAGGCGCGCGCCGGGGGAGCCGTCACCACCGTGATCACCTTCGATCCCCACCCCGACGCGGTGCTGCGCCCGTCCGGGGCACCGCCCCTGCTCACCACCCCCGCCGAGCGGGAGAGGCTGATCCGCGCCCTGGGCGTGGACGAGATCGCCGTGCTCCCCTTCACGCCCGATCTGGCCAGGCTACCGGCGCGCTCCTTCGTGGACGACTTGCTGTGGCGACGGTTCCGGCCGTCCCGGGTGTTCGTCGGCTACAACTTCACCTTCGGCCACCGCGGGGCCGGGAACCCGCAGCTCCTGGCGGAGCGGGGCCACCGGCTGGGCTTCGACGTCCAGGTCTTCCCGCCCGTCAAGGTGGCGGGCGAGGTGGTCTCGAGCACGCTCATCCGGCGCTACCTCGCCCGGGGCGAGGTGGAGCGGGCGGCCCGGGCGCTCGGCCGGCCGCACCGCCTGCCCGGACGCGTGGTGCGGGGAGAGGGCCGGGGGCGCGCCCTGGGCTTCCCCACCGCCAACCTGGAGGTGCCGGCCGGCCTCTGCCGCCCGGGGCGCGGCGTGTACCTGGTCCGGGTGGAAGGGGCCGGCGGGGGGCCGGGACCGCTCCCCGGGCTGGCCAACCTGGGCCGGCGGCCGACCTTCCGGCGCGCCGACGAGGCAGCCCCCGACACCCTCGAGGTGTACCTGATGGATTTCTCCGGCGATCTGTACGGGCGGGAGCTGACGGTGGAGTTCCTCGCCCGCCTGCGCGGCGAGCTGGTCTTCCCGTCCGCCGAGGCGCTGGCGCGGCAGATCGCCGCCGACGTGGCCGAGGCCCGGCGTCTCCTCGGCGACGGGTCCCGGTCGCCCCGCCTCCCCGACCGCGCCGGCCTGAAGACGCCCCTCCGCTGACGCCCCGCCCTCCGGCTGCGCGCAGGTGAGTTCGCGCCCTCCTGGTGCCGCGCGAACTGCGGCTTGGAACCGTTCTGGCGTCGCCTGGCGTTGTTGTGAGTCGGGGTCCCTTCATGTAAAATTAGTTGAGTCAGCGCCGGTAAAGATGCGGAGGCTCAGTCCATGGCCGAGATGCAGGAGAAACAGGCTACGATCCAGGAGTACCGCCTGCACGAGCGTGACACCGGCTCCCCGGAGGTGCAGGTGGCGCTCCTCACCGCGCGGATCAACCACCTCACCGAGCACCTCAAGGTCCACCGGAAGGACTTCCACTCCCGCCGCGGCCTGATGAAGATGGTGGGCCGCCGTCGCCGCCTCCTCAACTATCTCCGGAAGGCAGACGCGGAGCGGTACAGGAAGCTGGTGGAGCGTTTAGGGCTGCGAGCGACGAGGTGAACGCGGGCGGGTAGTCCCGCCCCTTTTATTGTTTGGAAGGAGGCAGCTGCGTGTCCCAACATCTTGAAAAGCACACGTACATGGTGGAGGTGGCCGGACGGCCCCTGGTCATCGAGACCGGGGAGTTGGCCCGGCAGGCGAACGCCGCCGTGCTGGTACGGTACGGCGACACGGCGGTCCTGGTCACGGCGGTGGCGACGCCCGAGGCGCGCGAGGACGTCGATTTCCTCCCCCTGCGCGTCGACTTCGAGGAGCGCCAGTACGCGGCCGGGCGCATACCGGGGAGCTTCTTCCGGCGCGAGGGCCGGCCGTCGGAGCGCGCCATCCTCTGTGGCCGGCTCATCGACCGTCCCCTCAGGCCCCTCTTCCCCAAGGGGTTCCGCCACGAGGTCCAGATCGTCGCCACCACCCTCTCCTTCGACGGGAACAACTTCCCCGAGTTGTGCGGCATCATCGGCGCCTCGGCGGCCCTCTGCATCTCCGACATCCCCTTCGGCGGGCCCATCGCGGGCGTGATGATCGGCCTGGTGGACGGCCGCTTCGTCCTCAACCCGACGGCCGAGGAACTGCTCAAGAGCCGCATGGAGCTGGTGGTGGCGGGGACCAAGGACGCCATCATCATGGTGGAGGGCGAGATGGACGAGGTGCCGGAGGACCGGCTCCTCGACGCCATCGAGTTCGCCCACGGCGAGATCCGCAGGCTGGTCGCCTGGCAGGAGGAGATGGTCGCCGAGATCGGCAAGCCCAAGATGGCCTTCCAACCCCGGGCCGTCGACCCGGAGATCGAGCGGGAGGTGCGCGCCCGGGCCACGGAGGCGCTCCGCGAGGCGCTGTTCATCCCTGAGAAGGCGGAGCGGGAGGCCGCCCTCAAGAGGGTCCGGGAGCAAGTCAAGGCCGAGCTGGCCGCGGCCCTGGGCGCCGCGGGCGCGGACGGCCAGCCGGGCCTGACGCCGGAGCAGGCGCGGGACGCGGACGCCGTGCTGGACGCCATCGAGAAGGAGGAGCTGCGCCGCGCCATCCTGGAAGAGGGCAGGAGGGCCGACGGACGCGGTCTCAGGGACATCCGCCCCATCACCTGCCGCGTGGGCATCCTGCCCAGGACGCACGGCAGCGGGCTCTTCACCCGCGGCCAGACGCAGGTCCTGACGGTGGCGTCCCTCGGCTCGGTGGGTGACCGCCAGGAGCTGGACGCGGTGGGGGAACTGGAGGAGTTCAAGCGCTACATGCACCACTACAACTTCCCGCCGTACTCCACCGGCGAGGTGCGGCCCCTGCGGGCGCCCGGCCGGCGCGAGATCGGCCACGGCGCCCTGGCGGAGCGCGCCCTGGTGCGCATGATCCCTCCGGAGGAGCAGTTCCCCTACACCATCAGGCTGGTGTCCGAGGTGCTCGAGTCCAACGGCTCCACCTCCATGGCCTCCGTGTGCGGCAGCACCCTGGCGCTCATGGACGCGGGCGTGCCCATCAGGGAGCCGGTGGCCGGGATCGCCATGGGGCTGGTGAAGGAGGGCGACCGGGTGGCCATCCTCTCCGACATCCAGGGCATCGAGGACTTCCTGGGCGACATGGACTTCAAGGTGGCCGGGACCCGGAACGGCGTCACCGCCCTCCAGATGGACATCAAGATCGCCGGCGTGGACCGGACCATCCTCGAGCGAGCGCTGGAGCAGGCCCGGGAGGGGCGCCTCTACATCCTCGACCGCATGCTGGAGGTCATCCCCCGGCCGCGGCCCGACCTCTCCCCCTATGCCCCGCGGATCATCGTCCTCACCATCCCCGTGGACAAGATCCGCGAGGTGATCGGTCCGGGCGGCAAGATGATCACCCGGATCCAGAACGAGTGCGGCGTGGAGATCGACGTGGAGGACGACGGCAAGGTCTTCATCGCCGGCCCGGTGGAGGGCGGCCGCAAGGCGGAGGCGTGGATCCGCGAGATCGTGCGCGAGGTGGCGGTCGGCGAGACCTACCTGGGCACCGTGACGCGCCTGCAGAGCTTCGGCGCCTTCGTGGAGGTCCTGCCGGGCAAGGAGGGGCTGGTGCGCATCGGCGAGCTGGCCCTCGGCCGGGTGGGGCGGGTCGAGGACGTCGTCTCCGTCGGCGACAAGATCATGGTGCGCGTGATCGAGATCGACGACCTGGGCCGGATCAACCTGTCGCGGCGCGCCGTGCTCCAGGAGGACCCCTCGGCCGTCAAGAGGGAGGAGCGCAAGGCGCCGCCGCCTCGGGAGGGCCGCGACAGCCGGGAGGCCGAGCGCCGGG
>JBBIPI010000146.1:0-4464 GCA_037442985.1 Clostridiales bacterium | reverse complement strand
GCGCGAGGGGAGCGGAAGGAGGTCGTGCTGCACGCGCCCTTCCCCGGCGGCGGCAGCGTGGAGGTGCGGCTGGTGCGGGGGACGGAGCCGCTGGTGTCCGTCACCCCCCAGGTCCAGTTCCTCGGCGACAGCTTCGTGGGGATCCTCTCCCAGCGGCCGGGAGCCTTCGCGTCCCTCCGCGGGGCGGGCCCAGGCGGAGCCAAGTGGCCGGTGCGGGCGGTACCCCTCACGCCTGAGACCTTCCCGACGTCGGTCTTCGACCTGGCAACCTTCGACGCCATCATCGTCGACGGCTTCGACCCGGCCGCCCTGGACGCGGCGCAGCGCGCGGCCCTGCTGGCCTGGGTGCGCCGCGGCGGCACCCTCATCGTCGGCACCGGGCCAGAGGGACGGCGGGCGCTGGAACTGCTGCCGCCGGAGCTGCGACCGCCGGACGCGGCGCGGCTCGGGTCCGCGGCCAGCCTGGCGGGGCTGGCGCGCTTCGGAGGAGAACCGGCGGTGGCCGCGCCCGTCCCGGTGGCCGTGCTCACCGGGACCCCGGGCGAGGTGATCGCGGCGGAGCGCGCCGACGGGGCGGGGCTGCCCCTCCTGATCGAAGTCCCCCTGGGGGAGGGCCGTTTCCTGGTCTCGGCCCTCAGCCTGTCCGCTGGCCCGCTGGCCGGCTGGGAGGGCCGGGACCGGCTGCTCGCGGAACTGCTGGGGCGCGGACGGGGCGCGCCCTGGGGCGGGCCGTGGAACGTGAGCGGCGAGGTCGTGGACCGGTTCGGCTTCCTCGGCTGGATGACGCGCTCGCTCCCTGCGGCCGCCCTCCCATCCCCGCGCCGGCTCGCCCTCCTCTTCCTGGGGTTCGTACTGGCGGTCGGCCCGCTCAACTACCTCCTCCTCCGCCGCCTGGACCGGCGCGACTGGGCCTGGGTGACGGTGCCCGCCCTGTCCCTGGCGGCGGTGGGGGCGATGTACTTTCTCGCCCTGGGCCGGGAGGGGCGGGACGTGCTCGTCCACACCGTTTCGGTTCTCGAGGTGGAGCCGGCCTTGGGCATGGCCCGCCAGGAGGCCTATGTGGGGTTCTTCGCCCCGATGCGCGGCCAGTTCGCCGTAGACGTCCCGGCGGGCATCGGGGTCAGGCCGATGCCGGTGATGTTCGGCGGCCCAGGGGCCGACCCCAAACAGCTGGAGGAGCCGCCCTACCGCCTGGTGCGGGGGCTGGCCGACCGGGTCGAGTTCGGCCCCCGGACCCGCTGGCAGACCCGCATCGTCCAGCTCTCCCGGGACCTGCGCCTCGACGCCGGCCTCGAGGGCGGGCTGCGAGTGGACGGGAAGGTGCTGCGCGGCCGGATCACCAACGATACGCCATACCGCCTCGAAGACGCGGGCGTCGTCCTGGGGGACCGCTTCGCCCGCCTGGGCGATCTGGCCCCGGGGGAGTCTCGCGACGTGGAACTGGAGATCCCGGACCCGGCGGCCGGGTTCATGGGCGGTGGGATCGGCTGGCGCTTCTTCCGTCCCGAGGAGGGGTCCCCGAAACCGGACCTGCCTGCTCCCCCGCCCCCGCCGCCCCTGTCGGGGGAGAAGCAGCAGCGGGCGCAGCTCCTCGACAATTTCCTGGGCACCCGGGGCAAGGGGATGCCCGAGTACCTGCCGCTGACCTTCTTCGGGTTCACCCGGGACCACGACCTGGGGTTCGAGGTGCCGGGTGCGGGCAGGAACCGCTACGCCCTCGGCCTGGTGGTCCAGCCCCTGGAGATCGAGTGGGCGCCCGGTCCGTTCACCCTGCCGCGCCACCTGGCGGTCGGACGGTTCACCGACCTGCAGGGGTCAGGTGGTGGATCCCCTTGGGAGATGCAGCTGCAGAACGGCTCGGTGGTGGCGGAGGTCCGGCTGCCCCTGCCCCCGGGGGCGAAGGTGGAACGGTTGAAGCTGCTGGTCGACGCCAACACCGTCCCTAGTGGGCCCTTCGACGGGGGGTTCGACCCGACGCGCAAGCCGCTCACCGACCGCACCCTCCAGATCTATAACTGGCGCACCGGGGCCTGGGACCCCCTGCCGGGCCGCAGGGAGGTCGACATCGAGCGTCCGGCGGATCATGTCTCGCCCGACCGGACGGTGAGGGTGAGGATCACCGCCGATCAGGGGCCCATCGCCGTCCGCCTCCCGACGGTGGAGGCGTCCGGGTTCCTGCCGGAAGGGGGCGCCGCGAGGCTGGCGCCCGCGCCCCCCTTCCCGGGCGGGCCGGTCGGCATCTTCGAGAAGGCGGTGGGGGCTGTCGGGCCGGCCGCCCGGGGGGGAGAGGGTTAACATGGACATGATCGAGGTCCGGGGGTTGACCAAGCGGTACGGCCGCACCGAGGCGCTGCGGGGCCTCACCTTCCGGGTCCCGGCGGGGAGCATCTACGGGTTCATCGGCCAGAACGGCGCCGGCAAGACGACGACGCTCCGCATCCTGGCCACCCTCCTGCCGCCGGGCGACGGGGAGGCCCTCGTGGGCGGCTACGATGTGGTCCGCCGGCCTTCCGAGGTGCGCCGCCTCATCGGCTACATGCCCGACTTCTTCGGCGTCTACGACGATCTGCGGGTGAGCGAGTACCTGGACTTCTACGCCGACGCCCACGGGGTGCGCGGCCCGGCCGCGCGCCGCCTGCGCGACGACCTGCTCGAGCTGGTCGACCTGGCTCACAAGCGGGACGCCTACGTGAACGACCTCTCCCGGGGGATGCAGCAGCGCCTCTGCCTGGCGCGGGCGCTGGTCCACGACCCGGCGGTGCTCCTCCTCGACGAGCCCGCCTCCGGCCTGGATCCCCTGGCCCGCGTCGAGATGCGGGCGCTGCTGCGGGAGCTCCAGGCCATGGGCAAGACCATCCTCATCAGCTCGCACATCCTGTCCGAGCTGGCCGACTTCTGCACCCACATCGGGGTGGTGGCCCACGGGCGCATGCTCCGCCAGGGGACCCTGGACGAGGTCCTGCGGGACAGCCGGGAGCGCAGGCTGCGGATCAGAGTCCTGCCCGCCGATGGCGGGTCGGGCGCCGAGCGCGCCGCGGCGGACGGGGCGCGGGAGGGCGACCGGGCTGCGCAGATCCTGGCCGCCGTCCCCGGGGTCCGGGCGGTGAGCGTGACCGGCCCCCAGCTAGAGGTGGCCTTCGACGGCGGTCCGGAGGCCGTCGCCGCCCTCCTGGAGACCCTGGTCCGGTCGGGGGTGCGGGTGGTGTCCTTCAGCGAGACGGCTGGCAGCCTGGAGGACGCCTTCCTCCGGCTCACGAAAGGGGTGGAGCCCTGATGGCGGTGAGAGTCGGAAGCGCGGTCGCCGCGCTGGGACGGTGGGGCCGCCGCGCGTGGGGCGGCCTGGCGGGTGGGCTGCGCCCGATGCTGTTGAAGGAGCTGCGCGCGCGCACCCGCGGCTGGCGCTCACCCGGCCTCCTGAGCGCCTACCTGCTGGCGCTGGGCGGCGTCTCCTTGGGCATGTACGCGCTGATGGTCCGGGGGCTGCGCTTCGGGGGCAGCCTGCCACCCGAGGTGGGGCTGCAGATCTTCTCCTACATGGCCCTCTTCCAGGTGATGATGGTGGCCCTCGTTGTGCCCGCCCTGACGGCGGGGGCCATCAGCGGCGAGCGGGAGCGGCGCACCTTCGACCTCCTGCTGGTGACGCGGGTCTCGCCGGCCGGGCTGGTGCTGGGGAAGCTGCTGTCGTCGCTGGTCTACGTGCTGCTGCTCCTGGTGGCGACGCTCCCCCTCTTCGCCCTGGTCTACTTCTTCGGGGGCGTCCCCCTGCCGGTGCTCTTCGCCGTCCTCGGCCTGAGCGCCGCGGCCGCGGTGGCCCTCGGCTCGCTCGGGCTCTTCTTCTCCGCCCTCTTCCGGCGCACCCAGCAGGCGGCGGTGGCCGCCTACGCGGCGGTCCTCCTTCTGGTGTTCGGGTCGATGGCGGCGACGGCCATACTCGCTTCCGTACCGCGCTACCCGCCCCCGCCCTACCCGGTGCCGCCCTGGACCGCGTACGTCAGCCCGCTGTACGCCCTCGCCTCGATCCTGCCCTTCTCGGGCGGCGTCCCCTTCGAGGGGCCGATGCCGGTGCCGTTCCTGCTGCCCTTTCAGCAGTTGGTGATGGGGATGATGGGCGGTCAGGGTGTGTGGGAAGCCGTCAAGTTCGCCCGCATCCAATGGCTGCAGGGCCAGGCACCCCCGGGCGCGCCGCCCCCGCCGGACCTGCACGCGCCGTGGGTCTACCACCTGGCTTTCGACGGCGCCCTCACCGGGGTGCTCCTGGTCCTCGCCATGCTCCTGGTGGCGCCGGTGAAGCCGTGGCACCGCCTGAGCGGCCGGCTGGGCCGGCGCCTGCCCTGGCGCCGGCGGCCCGCGGTCCTGTCGACCCAGGCTCGGACCGCCGCCCCGGGCGGGGAGGTGCCGGGGCGATGAGCCGGCGCGCGGCACCGCTCCCCGACGCGGAGCTGGCCCTGGCGCTGCGTCCCGTGG
>JBBIPI010000145.1:0-4560 GCA_037442985.1 Clostridiales bacterium | reverse complement strand
GTCCCTCCTGGAGCGCGCCCTGGCCCTCTCCGGTCAGGTGGGCCCCGAGGCGGCGGAGCGCATGGCCCGGGTCCTCGCCGCCCTCGGCCTCGCCTTCTCCGCCCTGTCCCCCCTGGTCCACGGCGCCCTCCTGGCGGCGCTCCTGGCCCTGGCCACGCTGATGACGGGCGGCGAGGCCCGCTTCCGCCAGCTACTCTCCCTCTCGGGCTACGCCTCCCTGCCGGTGGTGCTGGGCTGGCTGGTGACGGCCATGGTGCGCGCGGCCGTGCCGGCGGAGCGGATGCACCTGGTGACCACCAGCGCCGCCGCCCTCCTCCCCGCGTCCCGTTTCGGCTCCTGGGAGCACCGGGTCCTTTCCCTCCTCGACCCCTTCTCTTTCTGGTCGCTGGCGCTGCTGGTGGTCGGCTACGCCGCTGTCAACGGCGTGAGCCGCCTCCGCGCCGCGGCCGCCGTCGTGCCCCTCTGGCTCATCGTCAACCTCCTGTACGCCATCGCCGCCGCGCCCGGCCGCGCTGGGGCGTGACGCCACCGGCGGTTGAGGGCGCCGGAGAGGCTCCTCCCTGCCCGGCGGGCAGCCAAACCCGACTCGCGGCGAGCACCCGACGGTCGATTTTTGTCAAAAAGTAAACTTGCGGCTGCCGTGACATCGCTTAGAAATAATGTTACTGGGACAGCCGGTGAAGGCTTCCATGGAAAAGAGCGTCGCTCCGGCCAACAGGAGGCGGTCGCACGTCGGGGCCAGCCAGGCACCGCCGGAGGACGATGCTGTCTTCCCGGGCGACCTTCGATCCCTTCAGCGAGCCTATCTAAAGGTCGAGCGCAGCCGGCGCTGGGCCCTCCGGGTCCGCGCCGCGTGCGGCGCCATCATCTTGTCGGGTGTGCCCCAGGTTTTCTTCATCCTTTCGGCAAAGCCCCACGGCTACGGACTCTGGTGGTCATTGGTCTGGGCCGCGCTGGTTCCGGCACTGGCCGTATTGCCTCTCGCGGCGGCGAGCTACCGACGATCGACGCGGCGGCGCAACGCCATGGCAGCCCGGTTTTTCGAGGCAGGACTGCGGGTCGAGCCGGACGGCAGCGTTGTAACCGACGAAGCCCACCCGAGGTTGGTGCTGGCAGCTCCGGCGCCGGACGCTGCGCGAAAGATCGCACCGAGACCCGAGCGCCCGCGCGGGACCGCCGCGGCGCGGGAGGAACGCACGGCGGCGTCCACCCTCGCGGGAATGTTGGCGGTCGCCGCCGCGCTCCTGCTCGGGCTGGCGGTTCCACCTATGGACTCCCTGGCCCATCTCACGGCCGTTTCCGTCCTGCTCGGCATCATGTGGTACTCGCGCGTGGCTGCCGAGGGGCGCGACGCCGGCATCCACCGGGTGCTGGTCCTGATCCTCGGTGCCTTCGTGACCGTCCGCTACATCGTCTGGCGCGGGATGTACACCCTAGAGGCGAACGACCTCGTCGGCTTCGTCTTCGCCCTGCTGCTCTACGCAGCCGAGATCTATTCGGCCATCATCCACATCGTAGGTTGCGTGGTCAACGTGCAACCCCTCCGTCGGTCAGCGCTGACGATGGCCGACTTGCCGGCGGGCGCGCCGGTGCCGACGGTGGATGTCATGGTGCCCTCTTACAACGAGGACCCGGCATTGCTGGAGGTCACGCTGCGGGCGGCGCTCCGGATGCGCTACCCGGCCGACAAGCTGCGCGTGCACCTGCTCGACGACGGCGGCACGGATGAGAAGATCGCCCAGGCAGATCCGATCAAGGCCGCCGCTGCCCGGGAACGACGCGCCCGCCTCCAGGCCTTGTGCCGTCGCCTGGGTGCCAATTACATCACGCGTCCGCGGAACGAGGGGGCCAAGGCTGGCAACATCAACCATGGCCTGCGGCTGACTGACGGCGACCTCGTCGCCATCCTCGACGCCGATCACGTGCCCACCGTCGACTTCCTGGACCACACGGTTCCGTGGTTCGTCAGATACGACGACGTGTTCCTGGTCCAGACGCCCCACTTCATGGCCAATCCTGATCCCATCGAACGCAATCTGCTTCGGCTGTTTCGGCGCATGCCGTCCGAGAACGACATGTTCTACCGGACGGTCCAGCGGGGACTCGACTTCTGGTCCTGTTGTTCCTTCTTTTGCGGTTCGGCGGCGGTGCTGCGGCGGCGCCACCTGGAGGAGATCGGGGGGTTGGCCGGGGACTCGGTGACCGAGGACATCGAAACGGCGCTGGCGCTGCACCGACGCGGCTACCGCTCCATATACGTGGACAAACCTATGGTTGCCGCCCTTACTCCCGAGACCTTCACCGGCTTGATCACCCAGCGCACGCGCTGGGCGCAGGGTATGTTGCAAATCCTGCTCCTGAAGCGGCCCTTGCTCGGGCCCGGCCTCAGGTGGCATCAGCGGCTCGGCTACATGAACTCGCTGCTGTTCTGGCTGTTCCCTTTCGCCCGCGCGATCTTCCTCACCGCGCCGCTGGCCTACCTGGTGTTCGGGCTGCGCGTCTACAACGCCTCGCTCCGCGAGATCGTGGGCTACACGGTGCCGCACGTGATCGCCATCTACATGGTATCCGCCCTGCTGTTCGGGCGCATGCGCTGGCCCCTCATCTCCGAGCTCTACGAGGTCGTGCAGTGTCCCTTCCTCCTCCGGGCGGCCGTCAGGGTCCTCCTCGCCCCGCGTAAGCCGGCCTTCGTCGTCACGCCCAAGGGCGAATCGCTGGAGCGCGACTTCCTCTCGCCCCTGGCGCGCCCGTTCTACTTCCTTTTCTGGCTGGTGCTCCTGGGCTTCGTCTTCGGGGCCTGGCGGTTCCACGCCTATCCGATGGCCCGCGAGTTGACGGGGGTGGTCCTGGCGTGGAACCTCTTCAACTTCATCACGGTCCTCGCTGCCCTGGGCGTGCTGCACGAGCGTCGGCAGCGCCGCGGCGCGCCGCGCGTCCCGGTCCGTGAGCCGGCCTTCCTGGTGACCCAGGATGGCACGCGCCTGGCGTGCACGATCACCGACATCTCGGCGGGCGGTGCCAGGTTGTGCGTCGCAGCGGACGCCGTCTCGTCACCGCCCGCCGTCGGCGACCGCTTGCAGCTCCTGGCCTACAGCCACCCGCTCGGTCGCGTGGTCGAGCTGCCGGTCGAGCTGCGGGCGATCACCCGAGGAGATGGAGCGGTCAGCTTGGGCGTCCGGTTCAGCGCCGGCGACGAGCGCCTGGCGGACGAGGCGGTGATCCTGGCGTTCGGCGACAGCGGCCGCTGGCAGTTCTTCCAGGACCGGCGCTCGCGGCCCGTCGACGGCGCTGTGGCCCTCGGCATGGTGTTGCGGCAGGTTTGGGAGCCGTTGGCGCTACACGGCCTCGCGTTGGTTCGCTCCCGTGCCCAGCACCTCCGACGGCTTCGCTCGCGCCTGGTCCATCAGCCGCCAGCCACCGGCCTGGTTCCAGGGGGATCAAGCAGTGGTTAGGGCGCTCTCCCGGATCTCAGGCTGCATCCTGGCGGCGCTTTGCCTCTCGCTGCTGCTCGGCACCCAGGGCAGGGCTGACGCGCGAGAAGCGCCTGCCGCCGAGCCTCCGGGTACCGGCCCGGCCATGTCGGGGACGGTGCCCCTGTCCCGCTTCTCCGCTGAGCCGGGACCCCTCCGGCTCCGCGACGTCTCCGACAGCGCCGATCTGTTCATCCCTGTAGCGTCCACGGCGCGCGTGGTCGACGCGACGGTCCAACTGCGCTACACCCATTCCATCGCCCTGGTCCCGCACCGGTCCTACCTCGCGGTCCGGCTCAACGACGTGACGGTGGCCCAGGCGCCGTTGAATCCCCAGCAGCCAGAAAGGTCTCTATCCGTGCGCCTCCCGGCCGACCTCTGGCGGCCAGGCTACAACAAGCTCACCTTGGCCGCGGTCCAGCACTACGCCGATCGCTGCGAGGACCCCAAGTCGCCGGAGCTGTGGACGGAACTCGACCTCTCGCGTTCGTATCTGACCTTCAGGCTCCGTCCCCTTGGGCGTCCGTACACCCTGGCCGACCTCGGCGGCCTCTTCTCACCCGGCCTCGGCGGCCACGGTCAGGTGCTCCTGCTGACCGCCCCGGACGACGAGCGGTTGCGCTCGGTGGCGCTGCCTCTGGTGGCGCAGGCGCTCGCCCTCCGTCGGCAGTACGCGCCGTTGCTGATCCGGCACGCCGTGTGGCGCGAACCGCCCACCGGCCTCTCAGGGTACCAGCCGGAGGGCGAGGGCCTGCCGCCGGCCCACGTCCTGGTCGGCACGGTCGACCAACTGCGCCGCGTCCTTCCTGAAGAGAGTCTGGAGGCGGTGTCCGGCCCGTACGTGGCCATCGCCGGCGAGGGCGAGACCGTCCGCCTGATCGTCACCGGCCGCGACGAGGAGGAGGTGGTGTCCGCGGCTCGCGGTCTAGCCGAGATGGACGACGGCGTCAATCCCGGCCGGTGGGTCTCCTTTCGCGCACGGACCGTCAGCGACCCCGGCCGTCCGCTCGTCCGCCGGCAGTTCCTCGAGCCCAATTCCACGTACAGCTTTGACCAACTGGGCGTGCAGACGACGACCGTGACCGGGGAA
>JBBIPI010000144.1:0-4578 GCA_037442985.1 Clostridiales bacterium | reverse complement strand
CCGCCAGCTCCAGGGTGCGCGTCACCCCCTGAGCCACGTCCCCGGAGGCCTGCGCCACCTGCTCCACCGCCTGGCGGAGCTGCCGCACGCCCTCGTCCGCTTCGCGCATCTGCTGCCGCTGCTCCTCCGCGGCCCCCCGGATCCCCGTCGCCTCTGCCTCCAACAGGTGGCCGGTCTTGCGGAGCACGCCCGCCACCCCGGCGATGCCCGCCACCGCCTCGCGCGCCTGGCCCGCCGCCGCGACCAGCTCGGCCACCAGGTCGCGCAGGGCCTGCGTCGCCGCGTTGTATCGGTCGGCGAAGCCGCCGAATTCGTCCCTCCCCTCCAGGCGGCAGCGACGGGACAGGTCTCCCCCGGCAATGGCCGCCACCGCCTCTCCCAACTCGAGCAGGGCCGCCCGCAGACGGGAGGCCAGCAGGCCCCCGCCGGCCAGCAGCAACCCTAGGACGATCGCCCAGGCGAGGGAGAGGGTGAGCGACGCGCGCGCCCGCAGGCGGGCGAGGGCGGCATGCGTATCCTCCAGCGCCCGCCTGAGGTCAGGCCGCAGCCCACCGAGGGCAGCCAGCGCCTCGGCGTGCCGACCGGCAGCCACGCCCTCCCGCACGGCGGCCGCTCCCTCGGCACCGGTCAGCTCCGCCAACCCGTCCGCCAGGGCACGGACCCCGGAAGGCGCCGCGCCCGCGGCTGTCGCCTGCCTCAGCCCGCCCTCGAGGTCGGCCGCCACCTCCAGCGCCCGGGCCAGCCGCGCGGCCCGGTCGAGCTGCCGGCCCATCTGCCCGAGGAAGTAGAGGTTCAGCACCAGGGTAGCGACCACCAGCGCCGCCGTCGCGGCCAGGACGGCGAAGATCCGCGCCCGCACGCTCATCGCGCCCGCCCCCTTTGACCCGATCCCGACGCGCGGAAGCCATGACAGACCATCAGGCATTTTGTTCGCCGAGGGAACCCGGAAAGTCCTGCCCGCAGCCCGGCGGAGGCGAAAGTGGTGACCCCATCGGGAGTCGAACCCGAGTCTCCACCTTGAAAGGGTGGTGTCCTAGGCCACTGGACGATGGGGCCGCTGCCGGTCGCTGGTGGGCCGGGCCGGTGTGGCGGCGCCGCGAGCGCGGGGAAAGGCCCGACTTGGTGGTGGGCCCAGCAGGATTCGAACCTGCGACCTGGCGATTATGAGTCGCTCGCTCTGCCGCTGAGCTATGGGCCCGGAAGATTGGCTCCCCGGACAGGATTCGAACCTGTAACCCTCCGGTTAACAGCCGGATGCTCTACCGTTGAGCTACCGGGGATCGCGAGCGCAATCGGCGGAGGCTATTCTAACACGCGTGCACCGCAAGGGTCAAACGCCTGGCGCTGCCGTCGGCTCCCTGGCAGCCGCGGCCGCGTCACTCGAGGTAGTCCTTCAACTTCTTGCTGCGGCTCGGGTGGCGCAGCTTGCGCAGCGCCTTGGCCTCGATCTGGCGGATACGCTCCCGGGTCACGCCGAAGATCTGGCCGACCTCCTCCAGGGTGCGCGCGCGCCCGTCGTCCAGCCCGAAGCGCAGCCGCAGCACCTCCTGCTCGCGCTCGGTCAGCGTGCCCAGGACGTCCTCGAGCTGCTCCTTGAGGAGGGTGTACGACGCGGCGTCGGCCGGCGCGGGGGCGTCCTCGTCCTCGATGAAGTCCCCCAGGTGGCTGTCCTCCTCCTCGCCGATGGGGGTCTCGAGGGAGACCGGCTCCTGGGCGATCTTCATGATCTCCCGGACCTTGTCCTCCTCGATGCCCATGGCCCGCGCAATCTCCTCGGGCGTGGGCTCGCGCCCCAGCTGCTGCACCAGCTGCCGCTGCACGCGCACCAGCTTGTTGATGGTCTCGACCATGTGCACCGGGATGCGGATGGTGCGCGCCTGGTCGGCGATGGCGCGGGTGATGGCCTGGCGGATCCACCAGGTGGCGTAGGTGCTGAACTTGTACCCCTTGCGGTAGTCGAACTTCTCCACGGCCTTGATGAGGCCCAGGTTCCCCTCCTGGATCAGGTCGAGGAAGAGCATGCCGCGCCCGACGTACCGCTTGGCGATGCTCACCACCAGGCGCAGGTTGGCCTCGGCGAGGCGGCGCTTGGCCTCCTCGTCGCCCTGCTCGATGCGCTTGGCCAGCTCGACCTCTTCCTCCGCGGTGAGCAGGGGGACGCGGCCGATCTCCTTCAGGTACATCCTGACGGGGTCGTCGACGGCCATCCCCTCGGGGAGGAGCAGGTCTTCCTCCACCGTGCCGCCGCCGGAGCGCAGGCCGGCATCGCCCTCCCTCGGCACGGCCGCCTCCTCGGAGCCGCCCTCCACGGGCGCCTCCAGCTCCGCCTCGTCGAGGGCGAGCTCGGGCGACGGTTCGGCTTCGGGGACCGGTGCCTCGTCTTCCTGGAAGTCGTGGTCCAGATCCTCGAAGGTCGTCGCGCCCGTCTCGGAACCCTTCCGCACCAGGCCCTCCACCTCTGTCATCTGCTCCTTGGATTCTCTCTCGTCCATCGCCTCAGCCCCCTGCCGCGGGGTACCCTCCCCTCACGAGATCTCGCGGGGGAGGGGTACCGCCCGGGCAGCCTGCCGCTGAGCCTCCTGAAGCTCCTGCCCCAGCCGGCGCGGGATCGGCCGGCCCGCGGCTGCCAGCGCCTGGATCTCGCTGGTCAGGCGGGCGATGCGGCGTTCCAGCCGCCTGCGCTCGAGCCGCGCCAGGCAATCGGCCAGCTCGCGCTCCGCCTGCGTCCCTTCCTGCCCTTCCATGAGCAGCGCCGCCACCAGCTCCCTCAGCTCCGGCTCCTCGCCGCCAAACGCCTCAAGGGCGGCACCCGCGTCCGCCTCCTGGGCCACCCACTGGTCGGCCGCGAGGATGCGCGCCGCCAACCGGCGGTAGGTCTCGTCCTCGAAGTCCTGGGGGCTGATCGCCTCCCGGGCGCGCGCCCGCAACTCGGGGTGTCGCAGCAGAAGCCGCAACACGTGCCGTTCCACGCTCCGGCCCCGCTGCACCCCCTCCCATTGCAGGGAGGAAAAACCGCTTATAGCTTGCCGGGCATTCTGTCTATTATACTCCGTCGCCGCGCCTGCCACCACGGCCCGCGTCGACTTCACGTATTTCTTCAACTCCTGGCGCAAAGCCTCCTCGCCGAGGCCGAGCCGGGTGGCCAGCCTGGCCAGGTAGGCGTCGCGGGCCACGGCGCTCTCCTCCGCCGCCAGGTGGGGCAGCAGCGCGTTCACGATCGCCACCTTGCCCGCGACGGAGTCCCGGTCGTGACGGCTCGCCGCTTCCTCGAAGACGTAGTCCAGCAGCGGCAGGGCCTCCTCGAGCACCCGGCGGAAAGCCTCCGCCCCCCGCGCGCGCAGGAACCCGTCCGGGTCCTTCCCCTCCGGCACCCGCGCCACCCGCACCTGGCACCCGGCCTTCCGGAAGCACTCGACGCCCCGCAGGGCGGCCACGCCGCCGGCCGCGTCCGCGTCGTAGGCCAGGACGACCTCCCGGGCGTGGCGGGCCAGCGACCAGGCCTGCTCCTGGCTCAGCGACGTCCCCAGGGAGGCCACGGCGTTGGTGAACCCGTGCTGGTGGGCCGTGACCACGTCCATGTAGCCCTCCATCACCAGCGCCTGTCCGGAGTCCCGGATCGCCGTCCGCGCCAGGTCCAACCCGTACCAGACCTGGCGCTTGACGAACACGGGCGTCTCCGGGGAGTTGAGGTACTTCGGCTGCTCGTCGCCCAGGGCCCGTCCCCCGAAGGCGATCACCCGGCCCAGCTCGTCGCGGATGGGGAACATCACCCGGCCGCGGAAGCGGTCGTGCGGCCGGCCGTCCCCGCCCACGGCCGCCAGGCCCGCCCGCACCAGCACCTCGACGGAGAAGCCGGCCGCGCCCAGGGCCCGCACCAGGGCGTCCCCGTCGGCGGGGGCGAAGCCGAGGCCGAAGCGCCGGCGCGCCTCCTCGCTCACCCCGCGCTCCTCCAGGTAGCGGCGGGCCGCCTCCCCCACCGCTCCCTCTAGGGACCGGCCAAACCAGTCGGCAGCCGCCGCCAGCGCGCGCAGCAGCTCCTCCCGCTCGCTCCGTCGCCTGGCGTCTTCCCTGCCCTCCGGCAGGCGCACCCCGGCCCGCCGGGCGAGGAAGGCCACCGCCTCGGGGAAGTCGAGGCCTTCCTTCTTCATCACGAAGGTGAACACGTCCCCCGCCGCCTGGCAACCGAAGCAGTAGAACACCTGCCGCTCGGGAGAGACGGAAAAGGACGGGGTGCGGTCCTCGTGAAACGGACACCGCCCTATCAGACCCCGCCCCACCCGCTTCAGGTGGACATACTGACCGATGATCTCGGCGATGTCAGAGCGGCGGCGGATCTCCTCCCGGAGCTCCGGGGTCAAGCGCACCACGGAAGCCCACCCCGTCTTGCGGCCTGTCCAGGCCAAGGCGTATTTCGCCAGGCCGCCCGCCTTTTCCTGCCCCGTCGCAGGAGCGGCCGCCGTCGTCGCCCGCGCCGGCCAGCCGGCGGGCCACCCCGGTGACGCGCGCCGCGGCGGCCACGGCCCCCGGTTTGCGTCCGTCCACGATGGTGGCGGGAATGCCCGCGCGCAGACAGGTGGC
>JBBIPI010000143.1:0-4619 GCA_037442985.1 Clostridiales bacterium | reverse complement strand
GACGGGATCATCGAGGGGTACCTCGCGGTGTTCCTGGAGGAGACGCGGGGCCTGCGGGCGGAGCGCCTGGCGCGCCGCCCGGCCCTGCGCGTCCTCCGCGGCGGCCGCGCCGACGCCCGCCGGGACGGGGGTTGAGGCGCCGCGCGGGTGTCAGAACGGCCGACGCCACCGGATCTGGGTGGATCTGGTCCCGGACCTCCTGGCGTGCGGATGGACCGTGAGGGATATCCTCGATGACTACCCCGGCCTCTGAGGAAGCCGACGTGTACGCCTGTGTCGCTTGCGGCGCAGAGATGGCCCGGGAACGCGCCTGCGGGATGCGCCAGGCGCACAGGGGGTGCGATCATCCTCCTTCCTCGGGCTCGGCGGGCTGAGCGGAACCGGGAGCGACGCCGCGGGCGGCGGCGCGGACGTGGGCGGCGGCCTCCGTGAGGCCGGCGGCCTCCAGGGCGGCGGCGTACCGCTCGGCGGCGTCGGGAGCGAGGAAGAGGTCGAGGAGGCGCTCGGGGCCGGCATTCCCCGGAGCGTCACGGCCAGTGTCCGGGGCAGCGTCGCCGCTGGCGGGATCCGGGCCGGCCGCCGCGGCCTCGCGGGCTTGGGCCGGCGCGCCCTCGCCCGCCCGTGCCGCCGGGGGCGTCAAGGGCGGGTTCTCTCTGAAGAGCGAGTTCAAGGCGACGAGGACCACGATCTCGAAGGCATGCCAGTGAGCCTCCAGGAGGCCGTCGCCGAAGGTGGCCGCCAGGTGCCGCACTGCGGCCGCCAGGCCCGGGTCGGCGGTTCCGCCCTGGCGCGCCAGCCAGGCCTCCAGGGCCTCCCGGACGGCCGGGACGAACAAGGGGTAGTCGTGTTCCCAGGCCGTGCGGATGACCGGCCGGATCTCCGCGTGGGGAAGGTCGATCAGGGCGCCCCCTCCCGGCAGCGGCACCCCGCCCGCCCGCGCCGGCGCTGCGTCGCGCAGCATGGCGGCGACGGCGGGGGCCAGGACACTCCACAAATCATGCAGGGTGAAGGCCAGGGCGTAAGGCGGCACGTCCACCGGCACGGTGCCGGCGTGGATGGCGTCCAGGGCCGGCGCGACCCGCTCATAGTAGTCCCGGGAGAGCAGGCGGTCGATGACGGGGTGCTCCTGGAGGTAGCGGATCAGGTCGTCCTCGGTGGGACGCGGCTCGCCCCCTTCCGCGGAGGCCGCGAGCACCGCGTCGGCGCTGGCGGCCGGCGCTACCGTGCTGCCGCAGGGTGGCGGCCCCGCGTGGCCGGCGGTTGCTCCCGCGTCGCCCTCGACCGGCTGCGCCGGTACCAGCGCCTGGGCCAGGGCGAGGAACCCGTCCATGTCCTCCATGGTGAGGTGGAGCACGGACCGCCAGAGGAGGTTGGCGCCCAAGGGCGCGTGGAAGGTCAGGACGGCGTTGAGCAGGCCCCAGACCAGGGCGCGCAGATCGTCGTCCGTCCGCCCGGGGGCGCGCAGGGCGGACACCAGCTCCCAGGCCGCGTCGTCGGCCAAATCCTGGTTCACCAGCGAGGCGAGGACCTTCCCCATGAAACGGTCGACGGCAGCCGCGTCGGCGGCGTCGGGGAGGCCGTCCCGGCTCGCCGCCTCGAAGGCTTCCTGTGCCTCCGTCGGCCAGAAGCGGAGCGCGCGCAGGCCCCGGTCCTCCCGCAGCAGGAACTCCAGCCTCTCGTGCAGCTCCCGGACGGGACCGACCTCCTCCTCTTGCGTGGCCGCGAGCACGGCGCGCAAGGCAGCGCTCACGCGCTCCTGGTCGGCCGGTTCCTCGTCCAGGTCTCGGTCGGGCGGCAGCGCGCAGGCCAAGGCCAAACCCCGCACGAGGTCCGCCAGGGCAGGGGAGCCGGCCGGAGGGCCCACCCGCGTGGCCAGGGCGCGCCGCGTGGCCTCGACCCGGTCCAGGCAGCAGCGCTTGTACTTGTCCCCGCCGCCGCAGGGACACGGCTCATTGCGGCCTACCTCGAAGAAGGCGCGCGGCTTCACGTCCCGCCACCCCGTCTAAGCATATCAAATGCCCGGACTGCACCACCCTCGTGTCCCGGTGTCGGCCGGTCGCGCCTTGCGGACGTGGACGGCAGCCAATAACATTCTTATTTGAGAGGGTTCCGGTTTGAGCGGTCAGGGGTGGCAGGCGCCGGTGGACTTAGACGGGCTGCTCCAGCGGGTGAGGGGGACGGGGCTGCGACTGACGCCCCAGCGGCGGCTGCTCCTGGGCGTGCTGGCGGAGGCGGCGCGGCCCTGCTCTGCCCTGGAGATCCACCGCAAGCTGGCGGGCCTGGTGCCCGGCATCGGGGTGGACACCGTCTACCGCAACCTGCGCCTGCTGGTGGCGCTGGGCCTGGCGAACCAGATCGCCGGGTCGCGGCAGCGCGGCGACCTGTTCGAGCTCTCCGAGGACCACCATCACCACCGGCTGTGCCTGGCGTGCGGCGACGTCCGCTGCTTGCCGCTCTGCCCGCTGGAGGGGCAGCTCGCCAAGCGGGCGGGGCGCGGCCTCCAGGACGGCTTCCGGGTGGTGGGCCACGTGTTCGAGGTATACGGCTACTGCGAACGGTGCGTGCCGGACGAGGCGCAGGCCGGCGTACCGGGCGCGGAGCCCCCTGGGCGAGAGGCCGAGCCGCGGTGACGGAGGCGGTCCTGCCCTTCGCCGTGGCGGCCGGCCTGGCGAACGTGGCCGGCGGGTTGCTGGTCGTCGGGCGGCGGGGGATGCCGGCGTCCCTGGACCGCCTGCTGGCCTTCGGCGCCGGCTTCCTGCTGGCGGTGGCCCTGCTGGAGATGATCCCCGAGGCCCTGGAGGCGGCACCGGATAACGTGGCCTACGTGCTGGGCGGGTTCGTCACCCTCTACCTGACGGAGCGCTTCTTCCTCAACCGGCACCTCCATCACCACGGGGAGGGGCGGGACCCCTGCTGCCCGCTCCCGGCCGCCAGGCCAGGCCTGGCCCTGGCCACCCTGACGGGGATGTCCCTCCACACCTTCTTCGACGGGGTCTCGGTGTCCGCCGGGTTCGCCGCCGACCTGGCGACGGCGGTGGCCGTCTTCGCCGCCGTCCTCCTGCACAAGGTCCCAGACGGTCTGGTCATCGCCTCCGTGACCCTGGCCGCCGGCGGCGGACGGCACCTGGCGCTCCTGGCGGCGGCCTGGCTGGGGGTGGCCACCGTGGTGGGGGCCGTGCTCACCTCCTCGTACCTCTCGGGCGCGTCCGGCATGGACAGGGCGGTGGCCCCGGCGCTGCTGGCCTTCTCCGCCGGCATCTTCATCTACGTCGCCGCCAGCGACCTCATCCCCGAGGTCAACCGCTCGCGGGACCGCCGCCTCCCGCTCTTCCTCCTCCTGGGCATCCTCGTCGCGCTCCTCCTGCTGCGGGTCGTGCTGTCCGGGGGTTGACCCGTCCGCTCGGGAGGACTCCGCCGGCCGTGGGGGGAAACAGGTTCCGCATCCCCAACCAGCGGAGGGAGACCCATGCCCGTAGCTCGCCGCCAGGCCCCTCGCCACGGCGCTGGTCCTGGCCGTCTGCGTCGGCGTTCCTGCCCGGTGCCGCGGCCGGGGAGGACCCGGGCCGCTGCGCGTCCGCCTCGGCCGCGGAAGGTGCCGCGTCCCCCCTTGACGAGGCCAGCGGACGGCATTAGACTAAGTATCAGTTAATAAGGCATATCAAAGAAGAAAGCGTCGCGACATGCAGCTAACAGGGGGGCCGGGCCGTGGACGTCCCTCGCGCCATCGCCAAGTACCGTGCGGGCGGCCAGAAGATCACCCCCCAGCGCCTGGCGGTGATGCGGGTGCTGGAGGGGGACCGGAGCCACCCGGCGGCGGCCGCCGTCGTGGAGCGGGTCCGGCGGGAGTTCCCCTTCGTCTCACCCGCCACCGTCTATCGGGTGCTGGAGGAGCTGGTGGCGATGGAGGAGATCGTCCCCCTCGACTTCGGCAACGGCCCCATGCGCTTCGACACCAACACGGCCGAGCACGCCCACCTGGTCTGCGAGGTCTGCGGCCGGGTGGACGACGTCGAATGGCGGCTGGCCGCGGACGCCCTGCCGGAGCCGCTGCGCCAGGGTTACGCCCTCAAGGGCGCCCGGGTCTTCTTCAGCGGCTGCTGCCCGGACTGCCGCGGCCGGTCGGGGTAGGGGGTGGTGCCTGGAGGACGGGGCGACGCGGCTTTTTGAAGGGCGGGCGAAGGTCTGAGGAAGAGCGGACTGAGTCGAAAAGGGAGGGAAAGGATGCGATGAACCTGAAGGATTCGAAGACGTTCCACAACCTCAAGGAGGCGTTCGCCGGCGAGTCCCAGGCGAACAGGCGCTACCTCTGGTTCGCCCACAAGGCGGACGTGGAGGGTCACCCCGACATCGCCGGCCTGTTCCGGGACGTGGCGGAGGGCGAGACCGGCCACGCCCACGGGCACCTGGAGTACCTGGCGGAGGTGGGGGACCCGGCCACCGGCCTCCCCATCGGCGACACCGCCAAGAATCTCAAGGCGGCCATCGAGGGCGAGACCTACGAGTACACCCAGATGTACCCGGGCTTTGCCCGCGTCGCCCGCGAGGAGGGCTTCGAGGAGATCGCCGAGTGGTTCGAGACCCTGGCCCGGGCCGAGAAGTCGCACGCCGCGCGCTTCCAG
>JBBIPI010000142.1:0-4628 GCA_037442985.1 Clostridiales bacterium | reverse complement strand
GAGGGTGGTGGGCACCTGGGCGAAGGGGACGCCCCGCAGGAAGGTGGCGGCGACGAACCCGGCCAGGTCCCCCACCACGCCGCCGCCCAGGGCGATGATGGGCGAGAGCCGGTCCAGGCCGGCGTCCAGGCAGCGGTCGTACAGCTCCGCCGCCCGCGCCAGGGACTTGCTCTCCTCCCCCGGCGGCACCTCGGCCACCCGGGCGACGAAACCGGCCGCCTCCAGGCTGGCCAGCACGGCATCGCCATACAATTCGTTCACCAGCGGGTGGGTTATGACCAGCGCCCGCCTGCCCGCCACCTCGCCGCCCAGGGCGCCCGCCAGCCGGCGCCCGAGGCTCGGCAGGACGTGGTCGCCCACGACGACGTCGTAGCTCCGCTCCCCCAGCGAGACGCGGACCGTCTGCTCCTGCCCCAGGTGCTGGAGGATCTCCTTCACCACCTGGTCCACGGAGAGGCGGCTGGTGTCGACGGTGAAGTCCGCCTCCCCGTAGGCCGCCTCGCGCGCCGCCAGCAGGTCCAGGACGCGCGCGCGCAGGTCGCCCCCGGCGCCGGCCAGGAGGGGCCGTCCCTCGGCCCCCTGGGCCAGCACGCGGGCGACGATCACCTCGGGATCGGCCAGCAGGCGCACCAGGACCCCGCGGGCGCGCAGCCGGCGCCGGTTCTCCTCCCGCAGCAGGGCGCCACCCCCGGCGGCGATCACCTGGCCCGGGCGGGAAGCCACTTCGGCGATCACCTCCGCCTCCAGCTCGCGGAAGGCGGCCTCCCCCCGCCGGGCGAAGATCTCGGGGATGGTCATGCCGGCGCGCCGCTCCACCTCGGCGTCGGTGTCCACGAAGGGCACGCCCAGCCGGCGCGCCAGCGCCCGTCCCACCGTCGTCTTGCCCGTGGCCATGAACCCGACCAGGACGACGTTGCGCTCCACCCGCCCTCACCCCTTCCCGCCGCCCGGCGCCGGGCGCCAGGGCAGCGTCTCAAGGTAGGCATCGAAATTGCGGCGCGTCTCCTGCAGGCTGTCGCCGCCGAACTTCTCCAGCAGGGCGTCGGCCAGCACGAAGGCCACGGCCGCCTGTCCCACCACCGACGCCGCCGGCACGGCGCAGACGTCGGAGCGCTCCACCCCGGCCGGCGCTTCCTCCCCCGTCGCCAGGTCCACGCTCCTCAAGGGCTTCATGAGGGTGGCGATGGGCTTCATGGCCGCGCGGACGACCACCGGCTGGCCGTTGCTGATGCCCGCTTCCACGCCGCCCGCCCGGTTGGTCGGTCGCACGAGCCCCGGCAGGATCTCGTCGTGGACCTGCGAGCCCGGCAGGTGCGCCGCCCGGAAGCCGATCCCCACCTCGACCCCCTTGATGGCCGGGATGCTCATGAGGGCGGCTGCCAGGCGGGCGTCCAGGCGGCGGTCGGCGGCCACGTGGCTGCCGAGCCCCGGCGGCACGGGGGCGGCGATCACCTCGAAGACGCCGCCCAGGGTGTCCCCCTCCCGCCTGGCCCGGTCGATGGCCTCGGTCATGCGCTCCGAGGCCGCGGGGTCGGCGCAGTAGACGGGCGAGGAGGCCGCCCGGGCGGCGATCTCCTCCGGCGCCAGCCCGGCCACGTCCGCCTCCACCCCGCCCAGGGACACGACGTGGGCCACCACGGCGATCCCGAACTGGGCCAGGAACTGCTGGCACACGGCCCCGATGGCGACCCGCATGGCCGTCTCGCGGGCGCTCGCCCGCTCGAGGACGTTGCGCAGGTCGCGGTGGCCGTACTTCAGCCCGCCCGCCAGGTCCCCGTGCCCCGGCCGCGGGCGCGTGAGCGCCCTGGCCCCGGCGCGCGCCCGCGCCGCCTCGTCCGCCGGCGGGAGCGGCGACATCACCTCCCGCCAGTTCTCCCAGTCCCGGTTGCGGATGAGCAGGGCGATGGGGCTGCCCAGGGTGAGGCCGTGACGCACCCCGGTGAGGAGCTCCACCGCGTCCCGCTCGATGCGCATGCGGCCGCCGCGGCCGTAGCCCCCCTGGCGCCGCGCCAGCTCCCGGTCGATGTGCTCCGGGAGCACCGGCACGCCCGCGGGCATCCCCTCCAGGATGCCCAGCAGGGCGGGTCCGTGGGACTCGCCGGCGGTCAGGTAACGCAGCATGCCGCTCAGCCTCCCCGGGGGCGACTCAATTTACGTAAGTACGCCGCGGGGTCGGGCGCCCCTGCCTGCCCGCGGTACCGGATGGACCTCCTCCCCGGCGGGCGACCCGGCCGGCTCACCGCCCGCCGGCCGGCTGGGGAGGGGGGGCATCGAAGAAGAGGGAGAACCGGTAGGTCGCCTTCACCGCGCCCGGCAGCGGGCCCCCGCCGTCCTCCCCGGCGGAGCCCGCGCCGGCGGCGGTCATGGTCACCGCGTCCAGGCGGTAGAGCCAGGGCATGCCTTGCAGGGCCAGGGCGAACTGGACCTGCCCGGCGTAGGGTCCGGAGGCCTCCAGCTCCACCCGCCGGCGCGTGAAGGCCCCGGCCGCCTCCCCTTCGCCCCACCGGAGCGCCCCCAGGCGCAGCCCCGCCGCCGTGGCCGCCTGCTCCCAGAACTCCATGAGGCGCGGCTCGTCCGGCCCGGGCGGGAAGGTGGCCGCCAGGGCCGCGAGTTCCGCCTGCACGGCCTCCAGCTCTCGCCGGGCCGCGTCGGCTTCGGCCACCTGCCGGCGCAGGGTCTCCACCCGGGCGCGCAGGTCCGCCGCCTCCTGGCGCAGCGCGCGCGTGCCCTCGGCGAAGGGCAGGTAGACGTAGGCATAGCCGTTGACGGCGAGCCCGGCGAGGGCGGCGAGGAGCAGGAGCCGCCGGAACCGCGGGGAGAAGGAGGGACGGCGGAGGCGCAGGCGCACGCCCTCACCCCCCGCGCACGACGGTGGCCGTGATCCTGAAGGGGATCACCTGACGGCCGCCGGCCTCCGAGAACGGCGCCGGGAAGACGACCTGGGGCCGGCGGAAGAGGCCGGTCCCCTCCAGGTGGCGCATGAAGGCGGCCACGGCCGCAAGGCCGGGCGCCGTCCCCTCCACCACCGCCGCGTCCTCCTCGTCGAGCGTCAGGTCGGAGACGATGACGCCGGCGGGCGCCGCCTCCGCCAGCGCCTGCAGGAGGCGCCAGACCTGGCGCGTCTCCCCGGTCTCCCGGACGAACCGCCTCTTCTCCTCCAGGCTGGCCCGGGTGCGGGGCAGTTCCCGGACTGCCGCCAGCTCCGCCTCCAACCTGGCCTCCTCCCGGCGCAGGGAGGCCACCTCGTCCGCCGCGGCCCGCCGGGCGGCGTGCAGGGACCAGCCGAGGCCGGCCAGGCCGGCGACGGCGGCCACCGCCGCGAAGCCGAGCGCCAGGCGACGCCAGGGCAGCCGGCGGGCGGGCCGCACCTCGGGCGGCAGGAGGTTGACGGCTGCCTTGGCGGCCTTCACCGCCGCCACAGCGCCGTCCCCAGGGCGGCGACGTAGCGGGCGTCCAGTTCCGCCGCCAGGGCTTGCAGGTGCCGCGGGAGCCTGAGGGACGCGCCGGGGGTCGCCAGGCGGACCAGCCCGTCCTCCGGCGCCGCCAGGCCGAAGCGCTCGCCCAGCCGGGCCGACAGCCGGCGCCCTAGCTCCTCGGCCAGGCCGGGCTGCAGGGCGTTGCCGCCTACCAGGCAGACCCGGGCGACGGAGCCCCCCTTCGCGAGGACGAGGAAGAACTCCAGCGTGCGCCAGATCTCCTGCGTCAGGGCGTCGAGCACGCCGGCCACGAAGGGGTGAACGGGCGTGTCGGGGAGGACGCCCCAGCGGCGCTTGGCCGCCTCCGCCCGTTCCGGCGGCCAGTTCAACCCCCGGGCGATGGCCTCGGTGAAGGCGCCGCCGCCCGTCCTGAGGACGCGCGTCGCCACCGGCAGGCCGCGTTCGAAGACGCTCACCTTCGTCGCGGCGTGTCCCAGGTCGAGGAGGACGGTGAAACCCTCCTCCTCCTCCGGCCGCGCCGGGACCAGCCCCAGGACGCCGAGGGCGCGGTAGACCGCCAGCGGCTCCGCCTCCACGGCGACGGGCACCAGCCCCGCCGACCGCAACCCCGCGGCCAGGGCGTCCACCGCCTCCCGCGGCGCGGCCACCACCAGCACCTCCATCTCGCGCCCGTCCGCCGTGAGGCCGCCCATCAGGAAGTCGGTCACCGCCGCCTCCGCCGGCAGGGGGATGTAGTTCTCCGCCTCCCAGCGGAGCGCGCCGGCCACCTCCTCGGCCGTCATGGGCGGGAAGCGCACGACGCGCGCCAGCGCCTTCTGCGCCCCCAGGAAGGAGACGGCCGGCCTGCCCCGCAGGCGGAACTCCGCCACCAGCTGAGCGAGACGGGCGGACAGGACCTCGGGCTTGGCGGAAGCGCCCTCGGCCACCGCGCCCTGCGGCGTGCGGAAGTCCCAGAAGTTGACCACGGTAAAGCCGCGGCGCCCGCGCCGCACCTGCACCACCTTGGTGCTGTAGGTGCCCACGTCCAGGCCCAGCACCGTCCGCCGCTGCGCCAGCCGACCCAGGCGCGGCCGCCGCGCCGGCGGCACCGGCACAGGGGCGGGTGCCGCCACCGCCCGGGCAGAGGGCTGGCCCGCCGGGGCCGCCACCGCGGTAGGCGCCGCAGGCGTCCCTGACCCCGCCAGGGCCGGG
>JBBIPI010000141.1:0-4682 GCA_037442985.1 Clostridiales bacterium | reverse complement strand
GGCCGGCGAGCCAAGGTCCCTGGAGGACTGGGTGGTGCGCCGCTTCGGGCGCACGATGTACGAGATCTACTTCAAGGTCTACAGCGAGAAGGTCTGGGGGGTCCCCGCCCACGAGATCAGCGCCGAGTGGGTGGCGCAGCGGATCCAGGGGCTGTCCTTGGCGACGGCGGTCAAGGCCGCCTTCCTCCGCTTCACCGGGCGGGGCATCCCCACCCTGGCCGACCGCTTCCTCTACCCCGCCTCGGGGGTCGGACGCCTGGCCGAGAAGCTGGCGGCCTCCGTCGGCGCGCCCGGCCGGGTGCTGACCGGCGCCCGGGTGGAGCAGGTGCGGCACGACGGCCGCCGCCTCGAGGGCGTGGCCGTGCGGCACGGGGGCCGCACCTCCTTCCTGCGCGCCGGCCACTTCGTCTCCACCATCCCCCTCACCGCGCTGGTGCGCCTGCTGCGGCCCCGGCCGCCAGAGGATGTCCTGCGGGCCGCCTCCCGGCTCCGCTACCGCGACCTGGTGGTCGTCTGCCTGACCCTTGGCCGGGAGCAGGTGACCGACCTGAGCTGGCTCTACCTTCCCGACCCGGCCGTCCCCTTCGCCCGCATCCACGAGCCGAGGAACTGGAGCCCGCTCATGGCGCCCCCGGGCCGAACCCACCTGGTGGCCGAATACTTCTGCTTCGAGGGGGACGACATCTGGCGGACGGACGACGACCGCCTCGTCAGCCTGACCGCGGAGCATCTGGCCCGGCTGGGCCTCATCCGCCGGGACGAGGTGACCGGCGGCGCCGCGGTGCGCGTCCCCCGGGCCTACCCGCTGCTGGCGGTAGACTACCGCGAGCACTACGACGCGATCTTGCGCTACCTGGAACGCTTCGAGAACCTGCACGTCATCGGGCGCACGGGGGCGTTCCGGTACCTGAACATGGACCACGCCCTGGAGGCCGGGCTGGAGGCCGCGGCCCGCGTGCTCGCCGCCGCCGCGCGCCCGGCCCTCGCCGCCGGCGGCGCGTGAAGAGGGGGAATTCCACCATGAGGTGCGCCCTGGTCATCCCGTCCTGGGTCCCGGAGGACATCTTCCCCACCCGGACGGCCCATTCGCAGATCAACTACTGGCAGCCGGTCGGCACCCTGTACGTCGCGGCCGCGCTGCGGCAGGCGGGCCACGAGGTGACCTTCCTCGACGGCGCCTTCCTGTCGCACCAGGAGATCCTCTCCCGGCTCCGCCGCTTCGGCGCCGGGTTCGTGGGCATCTACTCCACCGCCTTCGGCTGGCCGCGGGCGAAGCGGACGGCGGCGGACGTGAAGGCCGCCCTCGGCCCGGACGTCTTCGTCTGCGCCGGCGGCCCCCACCCGACGGCGCTGCAGGAGCGGTGCCTGCTGGAGCCGGACGCGGCCGGGTTCGACGCCGTCGTGTTCGGCGAGGGCGAGCTGACGGTGACCGAGCTGGTGGACCGCCTGGAGCGCGGTGGGGACCTGGAGGGGGTCCTGGGCCTCGCCTACCGCCGCAGGGGAACGGTCGTCCGGAACGAGCCGCGCCCTTTCATCGCCGACCTGGACTCCCTGCCCTTCCCCGCCCGGGACCTGCTGGAGGACAAGCACCGCTACATCCCGCCCGCCGGCACCTACCGGCGCAAGCCGGTGGCCGTGGTCCTCACCTCCCGGGGCTGCAACCGCCGCTGCATCTACTGCTTCCAGATGGACCGGGAGCGGAAGAGCGGCATCCGCTACCGCAGCGTGGAGAACGTGCTGGCGGAGGTCGAGGAGCTGCTCCGGCAGGGCTACCGGGAGATCAAGTTCATCGACGACACCTTCGTCGCCGACTACGGGCGGGCGCTGGAGCTGGCCCAGGCCATCCGGGCGCGGCGCCTGAAGTTCACCTGGTTCGCCTCGGCCTGCGTCAACCAGGTCGACAAGCGCCTGCTGCAGGCGTTCAAGGACGCCGGCTGCTGGGCCATCCTCTTCGGGGCCGAGAGCGGGGTGCAGCGGAACCTGAACGCCATCCGCAAAGGGATCAAGGTGGAGCAGACCCGCCAGGCGGTGCGGTGGGCGAAGGAGGTCGGCCTCAAGGTCATCACGCCCTTCATCTTCGGCATCCCGGGGCAGACGTACGAAGACGCCCTCCAGACCATCGAGTTCGCCCTGGAGCTGGACCCGTACATCGCCAACTTCCACGCCCTGGTGCCCTTCCCCGGGACGGAGCTGTACGACAACGCCCACAAGTACGGGACGATCTCCGACGACCTCTCGGACTACACGTACCAGGGGGCGGCCTTCGTCCCCTTCACCCTGACGCGGGAGCAGATCCTGGAGCTGCGCGCCCTCGCCTTCCGCCGCTTCTACTCCCGGCCGCGCTACATCCTCCGCCGTCTCCTGGAGATGCGCAACCTGAACGACCTGCGGGCGGCCTGGCGGGGCGCGAAGAGCCTGTTCTGGCTCTGGGCGAGGCCGGGCCTGTTCCGTATCCAGAAGGGGAGGATGGTCAGCCCTGCGGGGCCCGGGGCGTCGCCGGCTCCCTCCGGGGCACCAGCCGCCCAGCCGGTGCCGGCTCCCCCTCCCGCCGGCCGTCGTGCGGCGTCCGCCGCGGCAGCGCCCACCACTCCCTCAGCAAGGCTGGATAGGCGCGCGGGTTGAAGAGGATGTTGGTCATCAGGTAGCACTCGTGGGTGCAGTGGCACGCCCCCGCAGCGATGGCCCGGAGGACGCGCCGCGCCCGGGGCGCGCGCAGGAGGACGGCGAGGTCGTAGCCGTGCTCGCGCACCCCACCCAGCCTCTGCCCCAGCAGCTCGCAGGGGTAGACGTCGCCCGTCTCGGTCAGGACCAGGTTGAGCCGGCCGGCGTAGCAGGGGAGGACGCGGCGCCCCGCGCGCAGCGTGCGCAGGATCAGGCGCCGCTGCAGGACGTCCTGGGCGGCCTTCAGCCGCGCCCCGGGGAAGCGGTAGCGGCGGGCCAGCCCCTCCCTGAGGTCCCGCTCCAGCCGGGCGGCCACCCGGGCGTAGGACTGGGGGGCGACCTCTTTCCAGCCCTCCTCCACCAGGTCCCCCCGCACCAGGGAGACGGTGTGGGTGCGCACCCCCTCCAGGCCGGCCACGAAGTCCAGCACCTCCTCGACCCGGTCCTGATTGGCGGCGCACAGCACGGTGTTGACGCCCAGCTCGAAGTTCGGGTAGGCGTCCAGGAGCCCGCTCAGGAGACGGTGCGTCTCGAGCACCTTCTGGAAGCCCCCGGGCACGCCCCGCAGCCGGTCGTGGTCGGCGCCCAGCCCGTCCAGGGAGAGCTTGACGGTGACGACGCTCCGCGGGCAGCGGCGGAGGACCTCCTCCGTCGCCTCCCGGATGCGCTCGGGAAGGAAGCCGTTGGTGGAGTAGAGGAGGAAGGAGGGCCGGCAGTGGCGGTAGAAGGCCTCGGTGATCTCCACCAGGTCGGGCCGCAGGAAGACCTCGCCGCCGGAGAAGGCCAGCCAGAGGAGGCTGCCCAGGGAGCGGGCCACCGCCTCGATCTCCTCTAGGATCAGCTCCGGCGCCGCAGGTGCCCCCTCGGCGGCCAGGCCGTTTCCGCGCAGGTAGAAGCAGAACGGGCAGCGGGCGTTGCAGCGCCGCGTGACGAAGAACGTCAGGTGGATGGGCCGCCGCTTCCAGAGGATGTGCCCGGCGAAGCGCCACGGCGAGTGCACGCGCGCACCTTCTCTCCCAGGAAGGCGGCCGTCCCGGCGACGACGCCCGACCAGACGGCCGCGGGATACAACAAAGTATAGTAGCACGCCGCGAGGAAGGCGAAGCAGCGCCCGCCGGCGCGCACCCAGGCTCGGATCAGGCTGCGGTTGATCAGCACGCCGAGCGCCAGCAGCGCCGGGACCGCCGGCAGCGCGGCCGCCCTCCCCGTCGCCAGCGTCGCCAGCGCACACGCCAGGCCGGCCAGCCAGCAGACCCCGTTCCACTTAAGCTCCGCCGAGGCCGTGCCCGAGTCGGCGAGGATGTCCCCCCGGCGCAGGGAGTAGGTCGTCCAATGGCGGCTCTTGCGGAAGGCGTTGACCAGCGAGCGGGCCAGCGTGTAGTTGAAGATGTGCCGCACCTGCAGGTCCGGCTCCAGCACCAGCCGGCAGCCGCGTTGGCGCAGCCGGTGGCTGAAGGCCACGTCCTCGATCATGGGCAGGCCCAGGTCCTCGGGGAAGCCGCCGCTCTCCCGGAAGGTCTGCGCCGGGATGGCCAGGGCGTGGGCGGCCAGGTAGTCCGGCTCCCGCCGCTTGGTCTCGAAGTGGTGGACGAAGGCCGACTGGAAGGCGCTGAAGAACCCCCGGTCGTACGGCCGCAGCGTGTACGTCCCGCCCACCGCGACCGGGGCGCCGCCGCCGTGCGCCGGCGACCAGCCGTGCTCGGCGAGGGCGCGCCGCACCCGCTCCAAGGTGCCGGGCGGCAGCACGCAGTCGGCGTCGGTGAAGAAGAGGACGTCGCCCCGGGCGCGCGCCGCCCCGGCGTTGCGCGCGGCGGCGGCGCCCCGACGCCGGCCCAGCTCCACGAGGGTGCACGGGAAGCGCCGGATCACCGCCACCGACCCGTCCGTCGAGCCGTCGTCCACGACGATGACCTCGTCCCCCGGCCCCGCCTCGGCGCAGGCCGCCTCCAGGCAGGCCGCCAGCGTCGCCGCGCCGTTGTGGTTCGGGATGATCACCGATACGCTTGGTGCGTATTCCGACG
>JBBIPI010000140.1:0-4702 GCA_037442985.1 Clostridiales bacterium | reverse complement strand
CGCGGACCCAGGCCGCCTCCAGGTCGTCGGGGCCCAGCGCCTTCACCGACGCCTGCGTGGCCACCACGAAGAAGGCGGGGGTGGGGATGTCTCCGTGGGGGGTGCCGATGACCCCGGCCCGCGCCGCCCCGTCCACCGCCTCGATGCGGAAGCTCAGCCTGCCCAAGGCGCTCCCCTGCCGGGCCCGCGCCTAATAGTAGATGGTGAGGGTGCGGTGGGCCGGCGCCGCCGGCGGGTGCTCCTGGCACCAGTCCCAGAGGATCCAGTCGACCTCGAAGGCCCGCAGGTGCATGCCGCACTCCGCAAGCGCCCGCCTGAGCCGCTCCACGGCCACGACCGTGGCGGCGCGGATCTCGACCTCCTCGGGGCTCCCGGCCGGGAGCAGGCGGCGGCCGTCCACGGCCGCGGCCAGCTCCGGGCTGTACCGCAGGATCCCCAGGTGGCGCAGCACCCGCGGCAGCTCGTAGTCGGCGAAGGCGGTGAGCCGGTCCAGGTCGCCGAAGGACCCGAGACCCTGCCCGCCGTAGGCGCCGTACAGGTCGGCCACGCACAGCTGCGCCCGCTTGTAGAAGGGCACCTCGAGGCCGTCGTAGCGCGCCCGGTCGTCGAAGGACCGGAACTCGGCCGCCAGGAGCCGGACGAGGGCGACGGCGCTCCCGCCCGCGGCCTCCACCAGGCGCTCGCCCCGCCCCCCGTACCGCTCCTGCAGCACCCTGCCGACCTCGCGCAGGTTCTCCAACCGCTCGCGCAGCAGGGGCAGGCGGCCCTCCCCGCGGAGGATGAACTCCAGGTCGTCCGCGCTGAGGTGGGCCAGGTAGGCGGCGTCGTCCAGGGGGCAACCCACCTCCAGGGCGCGCCGCAGGGCGGCCACCAGGCCGCGGTATCCCGAGTGGACCCTGCCGCGGTAGGTGACCCGCCAGGGAGGATCGCCCCAGAAGCAGAAGTTGACGGCGTCCTGGGCCAGAAGGAAGTTGACGCTGGGCACGCCCCCGGGACCGGGGAAGTTGTGGCCGTCCCGCCAGCGCGGGGCACGGAAGCGCGGCAGGCCCTCGGACCCCGCCAGGGCGCCCTCCACCACCGCCTGGACCGCGTCGCCGTCGACGCGGACGTGGCGGCCGGCCGCCACCACCGCTTCCGCCCCTTCAAGCACGCCCAGGGTCTCATCGCCCATGCCCCAGCACCCCATTAAAGGATACCCTACCCGGCGGGCAGGGAGGGGATCAGCCGGCGCGCAGGGGCGGGAGCACCTGTTCGACGGCGGCCGGCCGCCCCAGGTGGAAACCCTGGCCGTAGTCCACCCCGAGCTGGCGCAGGAGCACGACCGTCTCCCCGTCGCCGACGAACTCGGCGATGGTCTTCTTGCCGAGCCCCCTCGCCAGCTCCACCATGGCCCGCACCAGGTGCCGGTCGGCCTCGTCGCGGGGCAGGGAGGCGACGAAGCTGCCGTCGATCTTGAGGTAGTCGACGGGCAGGTGCTTGAGGTAGGCGAAGGACGAGAACCCCGTGCCGAAGTCGTCCAGGGCGAACTGGCAGCCCAGGCGCCGGAGCGCCCCGATGAAGCGCTGGGCCTGGACGATGTTGGTGGCGGCGGCCGATTCCGTGACCTCGAACACCAGGTCGGAGGGGTCCACGCCCCCGGCCGCCAACTCCCGCTCGACGGCCGCCAGCAGTTCGGCGTCGACCAGCGACATGCCCGAGAGGTTGACGTGGAGGCGCAGGGCCTGGCCGCTCGCCCGCCGCTCCGCCACCAGCCGGATGGCCCGCCGGACCACCCAGCGGTCCAGTTCCTGGACCAGCCCGCCGCGCTCGGCCGTGCCCAGGAAGGCGTCCGGGTAGACCAGCTCGCCGCCCTCCCCGACCAGGCGCACGAGCGCTTCGTAGGCCACCGGACGGAGCGACGCCAGGTCGAAGATGGGCTGCAGGTGAAGGATGAGGCGGTCGCCCGCCAGCGCCTCGCGCAAGCGCGACATCCACGCCAGGCTGGCCCGGGCTTCCTGCTCCATGGCTGGCACGTACACCTGCACCCGGCTGGCGCCCTCCTCCTTGGCCCCGTGGAGCGCCAGGTCGGCGCGGGCCAGCAGCTCCTCCACCGTCTCGCCGTGCTCCGGGAAGAGGGCGATGCCGACGGAAGCGCTGACGCCCACCTTCTCCCCGCGGACGTTGGCCGCGCAGCCCTCCAGGTCCCTGAGGATCTGGGCCGCCGCCGCCAGCGCCTCCCCGGCGCCGGCGGGGTGCAGGAAGATGCCGAACTCGTCGCCGCCCAGGCGCGCCAGGAGGTCTCCCTGCCGGAGACGCGCCTGCAGCAGCCCCGAGAGCCTCAGCAAGAGTTCGTCCCCGACTTCCTGCCCGAAGGCCTTGTTGACGTACTTGAAGTTGTCCAGGTCGAGGAGGAGAAGCGCCCCCGGCTGGCCACAGTGGCGCGCCAGGACGAGCTGACGCTTGAGCTCCTTCTGGAAGCGCCGGCGGTTGTACAGGCCGGTGAAGGCGTCGTGGTCCGCCAGGAACTCCAGCTGCTGCTGGAAGCGCATGCGCTCGCTCACGTCGCGGACCACCACCAGGCCGGCCGGGCGGTCGCGGTAGACGATCCCCGCCGCCGCCACCTCCACGTCCACCGCCTCGCCGTCGAGGCGGAGGAACTTCTCCTCCACCAGCTCCAGCCGTCTCCCCTGCTCCTGGGCGGCCCGGATCCGCTCTCTCACCAGCTCCACGTAGTCCGGGTGCACGAAGGACAGGACGGGCCGGCCGATCAGCTCCTCCGGGCCGGCCGCGCCGAGCAGCCTGGCCGCCGCCTGGTTGGCGTACACGATGACGCCCTCGCTGTGCACGGCCACGCCGTCGGGCAGCAGCTCCACCAGGCGGCGGTAGCGCTCCTCGCTCTCGGCGAGGGCCTTCTCCGCCTGGCGCCGCGCGCTGATGTCGTGGAAGACCAGCACGACGCCGCGCAGGTTGCCCTCCTCGTCCTTGATGGGGGCGCCGCTGTCGTCGATGGGCCGCTCCGTGCCGTCCCGGGCGATGAGGAGGGTGTGGTTGGCCAGGCCGACCACCAGGCCCTCGCGGATCACCTTGGCCACCGGGCTCTCCACCTCGCGGCGGGTGTCCTCGTTGACGATCCGGAACACGGCGCGGATGTCCTGACCGATGGCCTCCGCCGTCTTCCAGCCCGTGAGCTCCTCCGCCGTGGGGTTCATGAAAAGGACCCGCCCCTCGTCGTCGGTGGCGATCACCGCGTCGCCGATGCTCCGCAGGGTGGTGGCGAACCACTCGGCGCTCTCCCGGAGCGACGCCTCCGCCCGACGCAGGCGGTCCACGGTGAGGGCGTGGTGGACCGCCACCCCGAGCCGGTCGAGGAGGCTGGCGATCATCTTCAACGTCCTGGCGGGGAAGGCGTGCTCCCGGTAGGAGAAGAGCCGGAGCACCCCCAGGACGCTGTCCTCGAACGGTATGGGCAGGAAGGCGTAGGAGCGGATGCGGGCGCGCAGGTGGGGCAAGATGATGCGCTGGGCGTCCGCCTCCTCGAGGACATTCCGGACCAGCGGCTGCCCGGTCCGCACCACCTCGGCCAGGCCGTACTCCTCGCCGGGGAGCTCCCTGCCCACCAGTTCGTCCGCCCTGAAGAACCCCCGCGCCGACGCCACCCGGTAGGGGCCGCCGGCCTCGGACGACAGGACGATGGCTCCCACGTCGTAGCCGAAGCGGGCCATCACCCCCTCCAGGAACCGGTCCAGCTCGGCCTGGAGGTCGAGCGACCTGCCGATGCCCGAGACCAGCTCGTACATCACCGACACGTCGCGTAAATACGCATCCAGCGCCCGGTTCGCGGGCCGCCCCATCACCGTTCCCCGCCCTCCTCAGCGCGGCAGGGCGCACACGACCAGCGACTTGTTGTGGAAGGCCGGCAGCCCGCCCTGCACGGCGCCGATCTCGCCGAAGGCCAGGCAGCCGAAGAGGGGCACCCCTGCTCCGAAGGCCTCGGCGACGGCGGCCAGTTCCCGCCGGCAGTCCTCCCCGAGGAGGAGGTGGCGCGAGACGCAGTAGAACACGAGCACGCCCGCCGCCGCGTGGGGGCCCAGGCCGGCCCGCGCCTTCCTGGCAGCCTCCCTGGCCGCCGCCAGCATGTCCGCGCGGTCGGCCGACATCAGCCGGACGACGGTGTTCTCGGGGACGCTTCCCAGGCAGGTGAGCGATCCGTCCGTGCCGACCCGGATGGGGTCGCGGACCACGTAGCGGTCCTCGTCCCGCGCCTGGGGGATGCCTAGAGGGTAGCGCAACGCCGCCTCGGCGAAGGCACCGTCGGCCAGCCTGCCCGCGGCCAGGAGGTCGCGCTCGGCGACGGCCGCCGCGTAAACCTCGGCGGCGTTCTGCCAGTCCAACTCCAGGACGGTGTTGCCCACGGCGCGCGTCACGATGAACGGCGGGCTGACCGGGGACCACCCGTGCGCCCCCGCCACCCCGAAAGGCTTCGGCGAGAGGATCAGGGCGGCGACGGCCGCGTCCGCGAGGACGCGCTCGTCCACCACCTGGTACGTCTGGAGGGGTCTCACGTTGTCGCCGGTGGCGCAACCGGCGTAGGCGACCCGGCCGCCCAACCGCTCGCAGACGGCGGCGACGAAACCGCTCGGGTCAAAGGCGGTACACTCGGTGAGCAGCAGGAGCAACGCCTCCTCCTCCGTGGCCTCCAGGACCGCGGCCAGGCGCCCCCCCA
>JBBIPI010000139.1:0-4705 GCA_037442985.1 Clostridiales bacterium | reverse complement strand
CCTGCACCACCTGCCGGTTGAACACCGTGGGGATGATGTAGTCCTCGCTGAGCTGGTCCGGGGACACCGTCGCCGCGATGGCCCGGGCCGCCGCCAGCTTCATGGCCTCGTTGATCTCGCGGGCGCGGCAGTCGAGGGCGCCGCGGAAGAGGCCCGGGAAACACAGGCAGTTGTTGATCTGGTTCGGGTAGTCGGAGCGGCCGGTGGCCACCACGCGCGCGTGGCGTCCCGCCTCGGCCGGGTCCACCTCCGGCACCGGGTTGGCCAGGGCGAAGACGACGGCGTCGGGCGCCATGCGGCGCAGGTCCTCTCCCGTCAAGAGACCCGGCCCCGACACGCCCAGGAAGAAGTCGGCACCCTCCAGGGCGTCGCGCAGCGCGCCCCGCCGTCCCTCCGGGTTGGTGTGCTCGGCCACCCAGCGCTTGACCGGGCTGTCGAGGCCGGGGCGGCCGCGGTAGAGGATCCCCTGCCGGTCGCAGACGACGATGTTCCCCACCCCGGCCGCCAGGAGCATGCGCGTGCACGCCACGCCGGCTGCGCCCGCCCCGGCCACCGCCACCCGCAGGTCCTCCAGCCGCTTGCCCACCAGGCGCAGGGCGTTCAGCAGCCCGGCCAGCACCACCACCGCCGTCCCGTGCTGGTCGTCGTGGAAGACCGGGATGTCCAGCTCGCGGCGCAGCCGCTCCTCGATCTCGAAGCAGCGGGGCGAGGCGATGTCCTCCAGGTTGACGCCGCCGAAGGCGGGCGCCAGGGCGCGCACGGCCGCCACCACCTGGTCAGGCTCCCGCGCGTCCAGGCACAGGGGGAAGGCGTCCACCCCCGCCAGTTGCTTGAAGAGGAGGCACTTGCCCTCCATGACGGGCAGGGGCGGCCAAGGGGCCGAGGTCGCCAGGCCGAGCACCGCCGTCCCGTCGGTGACCACGGCGACGGCGTTGCGCTTGATGGTGAGGGAGAAGGCCTTCTCCGGGTCGGCGGCGATGGCCTGGCAGACCCGCGCGACCCCGGGGGTGTACACCAGGGAGAGGTCGTCGCGGTTCTTGACCGGGACGCGGGGCCGGACCTCGATCTTGCCCCCCAGGTGCATGAGGAAGGTGCGGTCCGAGACGTGCAACACCTCCACGCCCGGCAGGCGCCCCAGCGAGCGGGCGATCTCGTCCCCCTGGCGCGGGTCAACCACCTGGACGGTCACGTCTCGGATCAGGGCGCCCCGCTCCGCCCGCACGATGTCGATGGCGCCGATGTTGCCCCCCGCCGCGCCGATGGCCGTGGCCACCTGGCCGAAGCGGCCCGGCACGTTCTCGATGCGCAACCGCAGGATGAGGGTCGTGCCCACGCGCCCTCCTCTCCCCTCGCCCGGACGCGCCCTCCGCCGGCCGCCCGCTCCGTCGGTCGCGGCGCCGCCGCGGCGATGGACGGGCCGCGCTCGCACACTATAGAATTGTCCCGGTGCACGCCCGTGGACGCGGACGCCGTGGTGATCGGGGCCGGCCCGGCCGGGCTGAGCGCCGCCCTCTGGTGCCGGCGCCTGGGCCTGCGCGTCCTGGTGCTGGAGCAGGCGGACGAGCCGGGCGGGCAGGTCCTCGACATCCTCCACCCGGTCGGCGACTACCTGGGCGCGCCGGCGCCCGACGGGCGCGCCCTGGCCGCCGCCTTCGCCCGCCAGGTGCGCGAGGCGGGGGTGGAGGTGCGGACCGGAACCAGGGTCACCGCCGTCACGCCGGCGGGCGACGCCGTACGGGTGGAGGCCGGCGCGGCGCTCCTCATGGCCCGGCGGGTGATCGTGGCCAGCGGCGCCCGGCCGCGGCGACTGGGCGTGCCCGGCGAGGCGGAGATGATCGCCCGCGGCGAGGTCTGGCGGGGCTCCCGCGACCGGGAGCGCTTCGCCGGCCTGCCGGTGGCCGTCGTGGGCGGCGGCGACCGGGCGGTGCAGAACGCGCTCTTCCTGGCCGAGGCGGGTGCCGACGTCACGCTGATCCACCGCTCCCGCCGCTTCCGCGCCCGGCGCACCTTCCTGGAGCCGGCCCTGGCCCATCCCCGCATCCGCTTCCTCACCGGCGCGGTGGTGCGGCGCATCCTCGGCCACGCCCGAGTGGAGGCGGTAGAGGTGGGGCCGGCCGCCCCGGGCGGCTCGGCCGGTGCCGGCGGCCAGGTGCCGACCGGGACCGTCCTACCCGTGGCGGCTGTCTTCGTCTACATCGGCATGGAGCCGAACACGGAGCTGCTGGGCGGCCGGGCCGAGCTGGACGGGGAGGGCGGGTTGCGCGTCGACCGCGCCGGCCGCGCCAGCCTGCCCGGCGTCTACGCCGCCGGGGACGTCTGCACGCCCGCGGCCTTCCGCAGCATCCCGGCGGCGGTGGGCCAGGGGATGGTGGCGGCCAAGGCCGTCGCCCTGGAGTTGCTCGCCGCCCCTTGAGACCACCCCAAGGCCGCCCTGGGCGGCCCCCCCCGAAGGAGGCGACCGCGCTGCCCGGCGACCGCATCACCCTCTCGAACCTGGTCTTCCACGGTCACCATGGCATGTACCACTGGGAGCAGCGGGTGGGCCAGCCCTTCGAGGTCGACGTGGAGCTGCACCTGGACCTGCGCCCGGCCGGCGAGAGCGGCGACCCCGCCCTCACCGTCGATTACTGCCGCGCCTACCGCGCCGTCCGCGAGGAGGTGGAGCAGAAGCGCTACGGCCTCCTGGAGTCGCTGGCGGAGGGCATCGCCGCCCGCCTGCTGGCGCTCGGCCCCGTGGAGGCGGTGACGGTGCGCGTCCGCAAGCCCCGCGCCGCCCTGCCCGGCGCCACGGGCACCGTCGAGGTGGAGGTCCACCGCCGCCGGCCGGCGGCCCCGTGAAGCGTCCGGAGCGGCTTCGCTGTCCCCGCTTACGCGCACCTATGAGCTATGAGCGAAGGACTCAGGCCAGCCGGCCCAGGTCGGCGACGGCGAGGCCCAGGTCGGCGGCCCGGCGCAGCAGCGCCAGGCGGTTGCGGCGCACCGCGGCGTCCTCGGCCATGACCAGCACCTGGTCCAGGAAGCGGTCCACGGCCGGCCTTAGCCCGGCGTAGGCCACCAGGGCGCCGGCGGGGTCGCCGGCCGCCAGCCGCGCCCGCACCGCCGGCTCGGCGGCTGCCAGGGCGGCGTGCAGCGCCCGCTCCTCCTCCTCGGCCAGGAGTTCCGGGCGCACCGCGTCCGTCTCCGCCTTGGCGGCCAGGTTGGCGGCCCGGCGGTAGGCCCAGGCCGCGTCGGCCAGCACGGGGCTGCCGGCCAGGTCCGCGAGGGCGCGGGCGCGCCGCCAGACCTCGGCCGGCACGTCGCACCCGGCCGCCAGCACCGCCTCGACCACCTCGTGGCGGAAGCCCTCCTCCGCCAGGAGGACGCGCAGGCGCCCGAGGAAGAAGTCGCGCAGCGCCGCCGCCACCGCCTCCCGCCCACGGTCGGCGAACAGCTCCGGCCGGTCCGCGTAAAGCCCCAGGGCGCGGCCGATCAGGTCGGCCAGGGAGAGGCGCGCCAGGCCGGGGAGGGCGGGCACGGCGCGGAGGATGTGGATCACCCCCAGGGCCTGGCGGCGCAGGCCGTAGGGGTCCTGGGAGCCGGTGGGCTCCAGCCCGGCGGCGAAGCAGCCGGCCAGGGTGTCCAGCTTGTCGGCCACGGCCAGGAGGGCGCCGGCCGGGGTGGCCGGCAGCTCGTCCCCGGCGAAGCGCGGCAGCCAATGCTCGTAGATGGCCTGGGCCACCGCCTCGGGCTCGCCGGAGCGGCGGGCGTACTCCCGCCCCATCACCCCCTGGAGCTCGGGGAACTCGTAGACCATGCTCGTGGCCAGGTCGGCCTTGCACAGGTAGGCAGCCCGGTCGAGCGCCCGGCGGGTGGCGTCGTCGGCGCCGGCCAGGGCGGCCAGGTCCGCCGCCAGGGAGCGCACCCGCTCCGCCTTCTCGTAAACGGTGCCGAGGCGGGCCTGGAAGACGACGCCCCGCAGCCGCTCCACGTAGTCCGCCAGGGGCCGGCGGGTGTCCTCGAGGAAGAAGTAGCGGGCGTCGGCCAGGCGGGCGCGCAGCACCTTCTCGTTGCCGGCCACCACCGCCTCCAGGTGGTCGCGGCCGCCGTTGCGCACGCCGACGAAGGCGTTGAGCAGGCGGCCGTCCGGCCCTTCCACCGGGAAGTACCGCTGGTGGTGCCGCATGGGCGTCTCCAGCACCGGCCGCGGCAGCTCCAGGTACTCGGCGGGGAAGCGGCCGACGAAGGCCGTCGGCCACTCGACCAGGAAGGTGACCTCCTCCAGCAGCTCCTCGTCCACCAGGGCGCGCCCGCCCGCGGCGGCGGCCACTTCCTCCACCTGGCGGCGGATCTCCTCCCGCCGGCGCCGGTGGTCCACCAGCACCCCGGCCCGCTCCAGCAGCCCGGGGTAGTCGCGCGCGTCCCGCACCTCGAGGGGGCCAGGCCCCAGCACGCGGTGGCCGCGGGTGAGCCGCCCGCTGGCCAGGCCGTCCACGGCGAAGGGGATCACCTCGTCCCCCAGCAGGGCCAGCAGCCAGCGCAGGGGCCGGGCGAAGCGCAGCTCCCCCGCCCCCCAACGCATGGCGCGCGGGAACTCCAGGCCGGTGATCAGCCCCGGCAGCGCCTCCGCCAGCACCTCCAGCGCCGGGCGGCCCGGCTCGGCGCGGGTGGCGAACACGTACCGGCCCGCCGGCGTGTCCTCCACGGTCAGTTCCTCCACCGCCACGCC
>JBBIPI010000138.1:0-4731 GCA_037442985.1 Clostridiales bacterium | reverse complement strand
CGGCGGAGTACATTAGGGAAAACTACCCAGAAGTGGCCCTACCACATTATGGAGTCTCACATGTAGTGAACTAGGACACGGCATTGAAAGACATGGTGATTCAATGGTACAATTGCGCAGCCGATATAGGAAATTGATAGTGAAGATGGGTGACGATCAGGTGCGGCCCGTGAGCGCCGTGGCTCGTCCCGAAATTCGGAACAAAATCATCCGTGTCCGCGACTTTTCCCTGGCCTTTGAGCCTGCCGAGGACGCAGCAGAGGTATGGCAGCTGTACATTGCGCTTTTGCGTGCTCTGGATCGCTGCCGTGGCGACTTGGCGGCTGTGCCCCGCCCCGGGGAGGACCTGCTCGATCTGCGTGCCCGGTGCGAGGAGACGCGGAACTGGCTGCTGGCGGGACGCGGGAGGGAGGATTTGGCGTCCCTCGCAACCGTCTTGGGGATGATTCCGGAGAACTCAAACTTGCGTCGAGAGATGGGTGCGGTCATCCAGCGGTACGGACAGGTGCTCGACACGCTCCGTTCCGCGGAACGCCCTCTTGCTGTGCGGTGCCAGGACGTGGTCGAGTGGGTGCGGGAAGTGCCCGGGGGCCTGTGGCTCAGGTTGCAAGCGGCAGGCGTGCGTCGGCCCGGTGAGGGGGATATTCGTTTCCACCGTCAAGAGTCGCCATATCGATTGACGGCGAAGGAAGCGAGGCCGCCCCATGATCTAGGGGATATCCCCTTCGCCGCGTAGGTGAGCGGCCTTGGACGCGGAGCGTTACTCCGCTTTCGTCAAAGCGATCGATCTGGAAAGCGTCCTCCTCGACGGTTTGGAAGCTACGCGTGACTGGGCCGCATTCCTTCGGCCGCAGGAACTCGATGTCCAGTTTCAAGTGGGCGAAGGTACCAAATGGGAGGTGCGGGAGGGTCGACTCGAAGTTACGACTTCGCTCGTCGTCCAAGCCGCGGCAGTCTCGGAGGGGCAGGAGGGGTCCGAAGAGCCTCCTGCCCTCCTTATACGTGTTTCCTTCCTTCTGGTCTACGTGTACGACGGGGAGGAAGAACTCGCCTCGTTCGTGGCCGGCGAGGGGAACAGGGAGATCGTGGACGCCTTCGTGGCCAGGAACGTGCCCGTCAACGTATGGCCCTACTTCCGGGAGATCATCGCGAGCGTGACTATGAGGATGGGGCTGCCGCCCCTGATCCTGTTGAGGAGTTCCTCTCATTGATCCAACGTCTCTTGGATGAGAGCCGAACCAAGGATTGCAGGGGCCTGGTGGTAGAGGGATTGGCGGCGCGGGCAGGCCCTTTTGTTTTGTCGGAAACACGCTTTGCCGGTGCCCGATGCCGACTTCACGATAACGGACGACACCCGTGCCAGGACTACGAGATCGACGTCCTTTTTCACGACGGGAGTCCAAGCCGTTTCGTCGAGTGCGTGGAGTGCAAGGTAAGAGTCAGCACCTGGTTGACATGGCAGGGAGTTATACGCTCCGACGTGCATAGAAAGATGGAGTTCTTTGCCTGTTTGCGCCGAGTACTATCAGCGGATGTCCGTGTCGAGGTCGTCATCGTCACTTTCGAGAGCGACACAGAGCGCGCAAACGTACGCCTGCAAGAACACGGTTACGACTGGGTTCACATCATTGATCGATCCGCGTTCCTGGCGGCATTGGGCTGACCGTGTTCCTCGCCAAGCGTTCGTTGTGCTGGCCCCGGGCTCCCGGTCGCCGCGCGTGGTACGATAGGTCCATGAAGCTGCGCCGGCTCACGTTGTCCCTCGTCATGGCAAGCCTGCTCGTCCCCGTCGGCTGCCGCGTGGCGCCGCCGTCGTCTCCGCCCCGGCCGCCCCGCATCGTCGCCGTCACCACCGATCCCCCTTTGCCCGACCGGGACGGCTGGCGCGTCCTCCCGCAGGGCGCCGGCGCCGTGACCATTCGCGTGCAGGCCGAGAACGCCACCCGGGTGCGGGTGTTCCTGGTTCCCACGGGCACGGAGATGCGGGAAGGCGCCCAGCTCCTGGGCGAGGACGGCGACGGCGGGGACGGCTGGACGGTGGTGTGGCGCTACGCCGATATCCCCATCACCGCTCACCTGCTGGTGCAGGCGGAGGGCCCGGGCGGGACGGCTGAGGACGAGGCCCTGCAGGTGTACCACGAGCCCGCACCCTAGCACTGCGGCCTCACCCGCCCCGGACTGTGCCGCTCTCCAGCGCGGCCCGCCGCGGCGCTCCCGGTGCCGGTACAGACGCAGTAGACTGGACGCGGGACGAGCGGCGGGAGGTGGTGTCCCGGAGGCGCGGGTCCTGGGCGACGAACAGGAAGAGCGCCTGGGCGCCGTCCCGCAACAGGGGGACGAAGCCCAGCGCGTCTAGGATCACCAGCGGGTTGGCGCGCCACCGGCGCATGACCCGGTCGCCGGTGCCGGGCGGCCCGACGAAGAGGAGGAAGGCGTCATAACCCTGCCCCTGGGCCTGGGTCTCGCGGGCGTCGGAATCCGCTGCGCGGCGGGACGCCGCTGCCTTCAGCCCCCGGGTGACTCATACAGGCGCAATGGGGCATCGGCGGCGATGCGAGCGAAGTCCCGGTCCGCGGGTCGGAGGGGCGCCTCGGTCTGAAGCTGAATGTGACTAAGCCATGGACTTAGTCGACCTTGCTGTGAGGGGTGGCTCCGTTGGCCGCGATCGTGAACATCCACGAGGCCAAGACGTTTTTCTCGAAGCTGATCGAGCGGGTGCGCCAGGGCGAGCAGATCGTGATCGCCAGGGCAGGCCGGCCGGTGGCCCGCCTGGTCCCGGTGAAGCCGGAGGTGGTGCGGCGCACGCCCGGGAGCGCCCGGGGTCTGGTGATCGTGGCTGACGACTTCGATGCCCCCCTGCCCCGGGATCTGTAGCCAGCATCTCAGGCGCGTGAAGGACGGGGAATCCCTGGCGATCACGGAGCGGGGCCGGGTGATCGGCCGGATCGTCCCGGTGCGGGCGTCGCCGGAGGACGTGCTCGCCGCGCTCGCCCAGACGGGCATGCTGGCTTGGAACGGCGGGCGCCTCGAGCTGTCGGGTGCGCGAGGCCAAAGGTCGGCGTAGGGGAGGGCCACCGCGCCCGGGGCTAGCACCTCTAACTAACCGAGGATGAGGTCCACCGCGAGGCGGGCGTCGGGGAGGCCCGGGACGGGCAGGGACTGCCCGCGCCCGACCCGCTCCGTGGTGGCGTACCCGTGGGCGGACGGGTGGCGGAGCACCTCGACGGCCTGGCCGTCCAGGTCGACCAGCCACGCCTCGGGGACGCCGGCGCGGGCGTAGAGGGGCAGCTTCACCTGCCGGTCGTAGTCCGCCGAGGCGTCGGCGACCTCCACGAGCAGGAGCACGTCCTCGGCGCCGGGATGGGCGCCGGCGTAGAAGTCGGGGCGGGGCTTCAAGAGGGCGAGGTCGGGCTGCGGCTCCGAGCGCTCGCCCAACTGGACGGGGCTCTGGACGCGGACGATGGCGCGCTCACCTGCCGCCTGGGTGAGGAGGCGGGTGAGGCGATCCACGGCCGCGGCGTGGCGGCTGCCGATGGGGTTCATCGCGACGATCTCCCCCTCGATCAGCTCGACCCGGTCGTCCTCCTGGAGTATACCAGCCTCTGCCATCCGGTGGTACTCCGCCACGGTGAACAGCCGCCGCTGAAGCTGCAGGGCCATGGCGCCTACCTCCCTCGCCCTTCGCGCCGCTTCGCCTGGGGATAGCATACCGGCCGGGTTTGGCGGCCCGCAACCGGGCTCCGTTTCTGCGCCTGCCTTTGTGGAGCTTCTCCTCCACGGTGCCGCGGGTCACCAGGCGGCAGCCCACCAGCAGGCTGGGCTCCCGCGCCCGCCCTACCTCCTGCTCGGCCAGGAGCAGGGCCAGGGCCTGGACCGTCTTGCCCAGGCCCATGTCGTCGCCCACCCCGCCGGCGAGGCCGTGGTCCCAGAGGAAGCAAAGCCAGTGGTAGCCCTGGCGGTGGTACGGCCGCAGCTCCCCGCGCAGGGACGACGGGAGGGGCGCCAGGGTGATGCTGTGGAAGTCGCGCAGGGGGGCGGCCAGGGAGCGCCCGGCCGGATCCGTCTGCCGCTCGTCCGCGGCGTCGAGCCGAGCGCCGGCCAGGGCGGGGCGGGCGATGCCCCGCGGCCTGGCCCGCGCCACCCGGAAGCGGCGCAGGCGGTCCTGCCCCCGCTCCTCCCCTTCGGCCGCCAGCGGCTTGAGGAGTTGCGGCCGCCGCTACGCCAGTGGGAGTGGACGTACGACTTCGTGCGGCCGCACCAGGCTCTTGGCGGCACGACGCCGGCGGAGTACATTAGGGAAAACTACCCAGAAGTGGCCCTACCATTTTAGAGAACTAGGACATGGACTTGCGCGTTTCCAGGTTCTGGAGTATACTCAGGGCGTAGGGAGCCGGCGGAGAAGGGGGCCGGGGGCGGTGCCGTTCACTGTGGAAGATTTCGGCGACCTGGTCGCCATCCTCAGGCAGCGGCCGGAGTGGCGCGAAGAGCTGCGGCGGCTGGTGCTTTCCGATCAGCTCCTGGAGCTGCCGGAGGTCGTCCGGGAGCTGGCGGAGGCGCAGCGGCGCACGGAGCAGCGGGTGGAGGAGCTGGCGGAGGCGCAGCGGCGCACGGAGCAGCGGGTGGAGGAGCTGGCGGAGGCGCAGCGGCGCACGGAGCAGCGAATGGAGGAGCTGGCCGAGGCGCAGCGGCGTACTGAGCAGCGGGTGGAGGAGCTGGCCGAGGCGCAGCGGC
>JBBIPI010000137.1:0-4770 GCA_037442985.1 Clostridiales bacterium | reverse complement strand
ACACCTTGAGCTGTTTGGCCAGACGCACGCCGCACGCCTCCCCCTGGTGCTCGCTCGCCGCCTCAACCACCGCCCGCTAGATTCGGGAAAAACCGCCGCTTCTCCTGCCTAGCCGGTGCGGCCAGCGGCCGCCCCTCGTCGTCTCTACTCGCCCATCACCTTGACGATGACGCGCTTGGGCCGTTGCCCATCCCACTCGCCGTAGAAGACGCGCTGCCAGGGGCCGAGGTCCAGCCTGCCGGCGGTCACAGGCACGATCACTTCATGGCCCAGGGTGAGGCTGCGGAGGTGGGCGGCGCCGTTGTCCTCGCCGGTGCGGTTGTGGAGGTAGTCGTCGCCCCGGGCCGGGTGACGTCCCCAGGGCGCGACGTGCCCCTCCAGCCAGTCCAGGATGTCCTGCCAGAGCCCCGGCTCGTGGTCGTTGACGAAGACGGAGGCCGTGATGTGCATGGCGCTCACCAGCACCATGCCCTCGCGGATGCCGCTCTCCCGCAGCGTGGCCTCCACTTCCTCGGTGATGTCGATGATCGCCTGCCGCTGCCGCGTGTTGAAGGTCAGGTACCTGGTGTGGAACTTCACCCTACCCCTACTCCGCGCCCGGCGCCGGCCGGGAGCGGCCGGTCCTCGACCGCTGGGTGCGTGATCCCCTGGAGCAGGTCGCTCCAGGCCGCGCGCGCCCGCTCCCGGTCCACGCTCCAGTAGCTGACCCCCTTGATGGTGAGGAACGACCCGGGCAGGGTCTCCGCCACCAGCGTCCACTCGCCGCCCCGGGCGGCCGCCAGCAGGCTGGCCACCTCCCTGAGACCGGCGTTGGTCCGCGCCCCTTCCAGGAGCGCCCGGACGGCGGCGGGGAGCCGGGCCAGACCCTCGGGGCTGAGGGCCCGGCGCAGCAGCGCCTCGACGAGGAGTTGCTGGTAGCGGGTGCGGTCGATGTCGCCCAGCGCCGAGTTGCGGAAGCGGGCAAAGGCGAGCGCCTGCTCCCCGTCCAGGTGTTGCCTGCCCCGGCGCAGGTGGATGTGGAGGTCCTGGTAGGGGTCGTCGTAGTGCATGTCCCGGGGCACCTCCAGGTCCACGCCGCCCAGATGATCTATGGCGGCGGCCGCCGCCGCGAAGTCCGCCAACAGGTAGTAGTCGACCTTCACGCCCAGGAAGTCCTCCACGGTGGCCACCGCCAGCTCGGGCCCGCCGAGGGGGTTGGCGGCGTTGATCTTGCCCGCCCGGTGTCCGGGGATGGAGACGAGCGTGTCGCGGGGGATCCAGAGGGCGGCGATGCGGCGCTGGCTGGGATCGACGTGGGCAAGGACGATGGTGTCGGTGTTCCCCGCGAGGCTGCCGCCGTCGGTGCCGAGGAAGAGCACGTTGACCTCCCGGGCGGCGCCCTGCCCCTCGCGGGTGGGGGACCAGCGGCCGCCCGCCAGCACGAGCGCGGTGGCGGCCGCTACCAGCATCACGGCGACCATCCTCCTGCCCAGCACGGCCACCCCCTTCCCCATGATAAGCGCCGGCGGCCGCGTGTCAACGGGAGGATCCGGGCCGCTCACCCCGCGACCGCCGCCCGCGCGGGACGGGGTTCGCCCACGTAGTAGCCCTGGGCATAATCCACACCCAGGGCTTTCAGGAGGCGCACGGTCTCCGCGTCGCCCACGAACTCGGCCACCGTCTCCATGCCTAGCCCCCGGGCCACCTCCACCATGGCCCGGACCAGGTGCTGGTCCACGGGGCTGTGGGGTAGTTGGCGCACGGAGCTGCCGTCGATCTTCAGGTAATCCACGGGCAGGTGCTTCAGGTACTCGAAGGAAGAGAAGCCGACGCCGAAATCGTCCAGCCCGAACCGGCAGCCGACGGATTTGAGCACCTCGACGCAGCGCCTGGCGTCGTCCATGCCGGCCACCGCCGTCATCTCGGTGATCTCGAAGACGAGGCTCGCCGGATCGACGACGGTGGCCGCCAGTTCCTCCCGCACCAGGGCGGGGAAAAGGGGATCGGACAGGGCCTTGCCGGAGAGGTTGATCGCCAGGCGCAGGCTGGTCCCGGCGCGCCGCTGCTCGGCCACCAGCCGGATCGCCTGTCGCACCACCCAGCGGTCGATGTCGCGGATCAGCCCGAACTGATCGGCCACGCCCAGGAACGCGGAGGGCGGGATGACCTCCCCCTCCGGTCCCACCAGCCGCAGCAGGACCTCGTGCTGGGTGACGCGGTCCCGCCGCAGGTCCAGCATCGGTTGCAGGTAGAGGAGGAAGCGGTCCTGGTCCAGGGCCTCGCGGATCCGCTTCACCCAGGTGATCCGCAACTGGCTCCGGGCGGGCGTGTCCTCGTCGGGAGCGTAGACGGAGACGTGGTTCCGTCCCCTCTCCTTGGCACGGCCCATGGCCCAGCGGGCCCACGAGATCACCTCGTCGGCCGTGCCGCCGTGCTGGGGGAAGAGGGCGATGCCGACACTTGCCGTCAGGCGGACGGACTGACCCGCCACCTCCAGGTCCCGGCTCCGCAGCGCGTCCAGGAGGCGCTCGGCCACCGCCCGGGCACGCGCGGCGTCCGCCTCCGGTACCAGCACGGCGAACTCATCCCCGCCCAGGCGCGCCAGCAGCGCCGTACCCCCTACAGCCTCCCGCAGCAGCCCGGCCACGGTCTTCAGGACCTGATCTCCCGCGCGGTGGCCCAGGCCATCGTTCACGCAGGCGAAGCGGTCCAGGTCCAGGAACAGCACCGCCCCGCCGCGCCCGCGTGCCGCGGCGTCCATCCGCCGGGCGAGCTCCCGCTCGAGGTGGCGGCGGTTCGGCAGGCCGGTGAGGGGATCATGGTCCGCCAGGTACCTGAGCCGGGCCTCCAAGCGCCTGCGCTCGGTGACGTCGCGGGCGATGCCCATCAGGTGGGTGCAGCGTCCCCCCTTGTCGAAGATGGGGATCAGCGTCGTCTCCACGGTCACCCGGCCGGCGGGCATATCCACCTCCTCCTCGTAGCGGATGCTCCTGCCCAGGCGGATGGCCTCCCGGTACTTGCCGATCACGTACGCCGCCGCCTGTGGCGGGAGGACCTCCTCGACCCTCTTCCCCAGGACCTGTTCCCTCGTCATCCCGGTGACCTCGTAGTAGGCGCGGTTCACGGCCAGGCAGCGGAACCCGCCGCCCTCCTCCACCTCGATCATGAAGATGAGGTCGGAGACGGCGTCGAAGACGTGCGCGAACTTGGCCTCGCTCTCGCGCAGGGCCTCCGTCAGTTCCCGCTCGAGGAGGGCCCGCGCCAGCTCGGCCCGCTCCTGGAGCCGGTGCGCCACGGGACGCACCACGCCGGCATAGAGGAAAGGGGCGCTGACGACGACCAGAAGGCCGGCGTCGACCAGGGCCCACCGGCCCGCCCGCGGAGCGCCGAGCGCGCCCAGGATGCCCATGACCACCAGTTCCGAGAGGGCGGTGATGACCAGGATGCGCGCAATGACTTGATACCGGCCCGCCTTTCCCCCGCCGTGGTGCACGCGCACGCCTCCGAGCCCGCGCCGCAACTGCGCCCCCACCCCCGCTGGTGGGTAGGACAGCACCAAGGTAGCCGCTGGGAAACCTGATTTATGTTGCTACGAACCCTAACACAAGAAATCGCCGGGTGTCAATGCGCGATCCGACAATATTCGTGCTTTCTCGACAAAGCCGGGAGCCGGCGAGGCAGCATAGGCGCGGCCCGTTGTCCGTACCTATGGCAGCGGGGGATGCCGCCTTGCCGTCCGTCCGCTCCGCCCCGGGCACCTACGCCACCGCCGCCGCGGCCGTCGCCGTGGTGGTGGCCATGGTCCTGGACCCCGAGCTGGCCTTCCGCTCCGCCGTCCACGGTTTACGGGTCTGGTGGGACGTCGTCTTCCCCGCCCTGCTCCCCTTCTTCATCGGCGGCCAGGTGCTCATGGGCCTGGGCGTCGTCCACTTCCTGGGCGTGCTCCTGGAGCCTGCCATGCGCCCCCTCTTCAACGTCCCCGGCTCCGGGTCGTTCGTCATCGCCATGGGCCTGGCGTCGGGATACCCCATCGGCGCGGTCCTCACGGCGCGCATGCGCCGCGAGGGGCTGGTGACGCGCGAGGAGGCGGAGCGGCTCATGTCCTTCGCCAACACGGCCGACCCCCTGTTCATGGCGGGGGCGGTGGCGGTGGGGATGTTCGGCAACGCGCGCCTGGCCGGCCTCATCATGGCGGCCCACTACCTGGGCGCCCTGGTCACGGGGCTCCTCCTGAGGTTCTACCGGCGGGACGCGCCGGTCACGCCGCCGCCGGGGCGGCAGGAGGGCTTCATCCTGACCCGCGCCCTGGGGGCCTTGGTCGACGCGCGGCGGCGGGACGGCCGCCCCCTCGGCCGCCTACTGGGGGACGCCGTGCGCGACTCGGTCAACACCCTGCTGTTGATCGGCGGCTTCATCATCCTGTTCTCGGTGATCATCCAACTGCTGCGGGCGACGGGCCTGCTGGGGGGCCTGGCGGCGCTCCTAAGCTGGCCCCTCGGGCGGGTCGGGATCGATCCGGCCACGCTGCCGGGGATCGTGAGCGGCGTCTTCGAGATCACCATCGGGACCCAGGCCGTGTCCGGAGCCGAGGCCTCTGTGCTGCAGCGGGCCGTGGCCGCCGGCGCCGTCATCGCCTGGAGCGGCCTGAGCGTGCTGGGGCAGGTGGCCGCCATCGTGCAGGGGACGGACATCCGCCTGGCGCCGTACATCGTGGCCCGGGTGATCCACGCCCTGGCGGCGGCGGCCATCACCGTCGCGCTGTTCGATCCGCAGGAGCACCTGGCGGCCATC
>JBBIPI010000136.1:0-4782 GCA_037442985.1 Clostridiales bacterium | reverse complement strand
CGGCCGCCGCTCCGCCGGTGGCGGCCGCTGCCGCGCCGGGCCCTGAGGAGGGAGCGGCGCTGCCGTCCGCCGCCGTCCCCGCGCAACCCCAGGGCCCCGCCGCGGCCCCGGTGGCGGAGAGCCGGACGGTGCGGGTCGATGTGGGCGTCCTCGACAACCTGATGAACCTCGTCGGGGAGCTCGTCATCGACCGCAACCGCCTGGGCCAGCTCTCCGCGCAACTGGCCGCCGCGGGCGGCGTCGAAGAGCTGGCCCGCGAGGTGGGCGCCATCTCCAACCACCTGGCGCGGCTCACCGGCTTCCTTCAGGACGAGATCCTCAAGGCGCGCATGGTGCCCGTGGAGCGACTGTTCAAGAAGTTCCCCCGCCTGGTGCGCGACCTGTCCCGCCGCTGCGGCAAGGAGATCGACTTCGTCATGGAGGGCGAGGATACGGAGCTCGACCGGGCGCTGATCGAGGTGCTCGGCGACCCGCTCATCCACCTCCTGCGCAATGCCGTCGACCACGGCATCGAGGAGCCCGCGGCCAGACGGCAGGCGGGCAAGCCCGAGACGGGCCGGGTCGTCCTCTCCGCTTATCACCGGGACAACCAGATCGTCGTCGAGGTGGCCGACGACGGACGGGGCATCGACCCGGCCCGCGTGCGCGAGACGGCGGTGCGCCGCGGGCTCCTGAGCGCCGAGCGGGCCGCGGAGCTGAGCGACCGCGAGGCCCTGCTGCTCATCTTCGCCCCCGGCTTCAGCACCGCCGCCGCCGTGACCGACGTCTCCGGCCGGGGCGTGGGCATGGACGTGGTGCGCCGCAACATCGAGTCGGTCAACGGCCGCGTGGAGGTCGACTCCCAGGTCGGCAGGGGCACCGTGGTGCGCATTTTCCTGCCCCTGACCCTGGCGACGATCCGGGCCCTCATGGTGCGCGCGGCCGGCCAGACCTTTGCCCTTCCTCTGAGCGCCGTGGTGGAGACGCTGCGCGTCGACCCGCGCAAGGTCCAGGTGGCCAACAGGCAGGAGGTCATCGTCGTGCGCGACCGGGTCGTCCCCCTGCGGCGCCTGAGCAGCGCGCTGGGCCTGCCGGAGCGGCGGGACGACGACGCGCCGCGCTCGCTCTTCTACGCCGTGCTGGTGAACGTCGGCGGCGGGGTCGTCTTCGGCCTCGTCGTCGACTCCCTCCTGGGCGAGCAGGAGATCGTCATCAAGAGCCTGGGCCGGTTCATCGGCAACGTCCCCGGCCTGTCCGGGGCCACGGTGCTGGGTGACGGCAGCCTGGCCCTGATCCTGGACGTTCGGGGGCTCTACGGGGCGGTCTGGGAGCGGTCCGAGGCCGGGGGAACGCCCGCCCGGGCTGCCGGTTGACGCAGCGGGGGCTGCAGACGCTCACCCCCGTCGCCATCGGCGAGGGGAGGGTGGGGATCGGCCAAGGGGTGGCCTTCGCGGTCCACGGCTTGGGCTCGTGTGTCGCCCTCTGCCTGTACGACCCGGTCGCGCGCTGCGGCGGCCTGTGCCACGTGGTCCTGCCCTCCGCCGCCCTGGGACGGCCCGACGACCCGCCCACCCGCTTCGCGGACACCGCCGTCGGGTGGCTGCTCGACGAGATGGCCGCCCTGGGGGGACGGAAGGAGAGGGTGGTGGCGCGCATCGCCGGAGGCGCCAACCTGTTCCCGGTGGCCAGCCCGGCGCTGGCCATCGGCGACCGGAACGTGGCGGCGGTACGGGAGGCGCTGGCGCGCGCCGGGGTGCCGCTGAGGGGCGAGGATGTAGGTGGGACGGCGGCCCGCACCGTCGTCTTCTCGCTGGCGGACGGGCGGGTCGAGGTGCGCACGGCGGGCGGCGAGGCGCGGGTGCTGTTATAGAGAGGCGGGGAGGGAAGGGGATGGCGACCATCCTCATCGTCGACGACTCCGACTTCATGCGGGTGCGCACGCGGCAGCTCCTGGCGGGCGAGGGCTACAGCGTCCTCGAGGCGAGCAACGGCCAGGAGGCGCTGGAGAAGTACCGGGAGTACCGGCCAGACCTGGTGATGATGGACATCACCATGCCCGTCATGGACGGGTTGACGGCGGTGCGGGAGATCAGGAAATTCGATCCGCAGGCGAAGGTGGTCATGGTCAGCGCCCTGGGCCAGCAGGCGACGGTCCTCGAAGCCATCAAGGCGGGGGCGAAGGACTTCATCGTCAAGCCGTTCCAGCCCGAGCGGGTCCTGGCCACCGTCCGCAAGGTCCTGGGCTGAGGGCCGGGGGATGGGGGCGTGGACAGGATCCGGGTGCTGGTGGTGGACGACTCGGCGTTCATGCGCCGCGTGATCAGCGACCTGCTGAGCGGGGAGCCCGACCTAGAGGTGGTGGGCACCGCCCGCGACGGGCAGGAGGGCCTGGAGAAGGCCCAGGCCCTGGCTCCGGACGTCATCACCCTGGACGTGGAGATGCCGCGCATGAGCGGCCTGGAGATGCTGGAGCGGCTGATGGCCGTCAACCCGCTGCCGGTGGTGATGGTGTCCAGCCTCACCCGCCCCAACGCCGATGTGACCGTCCGCGCGCTGCAGCTGGGGGCGGTCGACTTCGTGCCCAAGCCCTCCGGGACGATCTCCCTGGACATGCACAAGGTGAGGGAGGAGCTGTGCCGCAAGGTGCGGGCCGCCGCCCGCGCGCCCCGGAGCGCGCTGGTCCGGTGCGCTCCGGCGCGGCGCCAGCCCGCGGGGCCGGCCCCGTACGGCCACAAGCCCGGGCGGCCCGGCGGGCCGGCCAGGTCGCTGAGCCGCGTGGTCGTCATCGGTGCCTCCACGGGGGGGCCGAGCGCCCTGATGGAGGTCATCCCCCGGCTGCCGGCCGACTTCCCCGGCGGGCTGCTGGTGGTGCAGCACATGCCGGCCCTCTTCACGCGCTACCTGGCCGAGCACCTGGACGCCGCCTCGGCCCTCGCCGTGCGCGAGGCGCGGGAGGGGGACGAGCTGCGCGACGGCCTGTGCCTGGTGGCCCCCGGGGGCAGGCACCTGGTCCTGGCCGCAGACGGCCGGGTGGCCCTGGACGACTCGCCGCCCCAGCACGGGGTCCGGCCGGCCGTGGACGTCACGCTCGAGTCGGTGGCCCGCTCCTGGGACGGCGACGTCCTGGTGGCCATCCTCACCGGCATGGGCATGGACGGGGCGCGGGGCACGCGGGCCGTCAAGGCCCGGGGCGCGCGAGTCGTGGCCCAGGACGAGGCCACCTGCGTCGTCTACGGGATGCCGCGGGCGGTGGTGGAGATGGGTCTGGCCGATCACGTGGTGCCGTTGCAGGAGATCGCCGGCGTGCTCTGCCGGCTCGCCGCCTGCTCGGTGCCGGCCTGAGGGGCGGACGGGCGTGTCCGGCACGTCCCTGGCGCACAACCTGGCCGACGGCTTCGAGGTCCTGCGGAGGCGCTTCCTGGCCCTCACGGGGATCGACCTCGACGCCTACCGGGGGCCGCAGCTGGAGCGGCGGTTGGGCGCCTTCCTGGCGCGGCGCGGCCTTCCCGACGCGGCAGCCCTGGCGGCGGCGCTAGAGGGCGACCGCGCCTTGCTGGAGGAGTTCCGGAACTACCTCACCATCAACGTCTCGGAGTTCTTCCGCAATCCGGACCGCTTCGAGGAGCTGAGGAACCGCGTCCTGCCCGAGCTGCTGGCCCGCTCGCCGGTGCTGAGGATCTGGAGCGCCGGCTGCTCCATCGGGGCCGAGATCTACAGCGTCGCCATGATCCTGGCCGAGCTGACGCCGGGACGCCGCCACTACCTCGTGGGGACCGACATCGACCGCCCGGTGCTGGAGCGGGCGCGGCAGGCGGTCTTCACAGAACAGGAGGTCCGTCTGGTCCCCGAGCGCCTGCTGAGGCGCTTCTTCCGGGTCGGCCAGGACGGCGGCTACCATCTCGACCGGCGGCTGGCGGAGGCCGTGGAGTTCCGCTACCACAACCTGCTGAAGGACCCCCTGCTCGAGGGCATGGACCTGATCCTCTGCCGCAACGTGGTGATCTACTTCACCGAGGAGGCCAAGGAGCGCCTCTATCGGGGGTTCCGGGACAGCCTCCGTCCGGGGGGGTACCTGTTCCTGGGGGGGACGGAGATGATCTTCAACGCCCGCCTGGAACCCGTCTCCCCATGCTTTTACAGGAAGGTCGAGAGTCGGGAGGGGTCGGTCAGATGAGAGCCGAGTTCATCAACCCGTTCGTGGCGGCAGCCTTTCACGTGCTGCAGGCGGAGACGGGCGAGCAGCCGGTGAAGGGCGAGCTGCGCCTGGAGGAGACCCATTACACCACCATGGACATCACCGTCATCATCGGGGTGGTGGGCAAGGTCAGCGGCTCGGTGCTCTTCGGGTTCTCCGAACGCACGGCCAAGCAGCTCGTCTCCTCCATGCTCGGCCAGACGGTGGCCGTCTTCGACAGCCTGGCCGAGAGCGCCATCGGGGAGCTCGGCAACATGATCACCGGCCGGGCCAGCGGGCTCCTGGAGCAGGCGGGGTACGCCTGCACCATCAGCCCCCCGACCCTGGTGATCGGCCGGGGGACCATCATCTCCACCAACCCGATCCGACGCCTGTGCATACCCGTGGCCACCCGTTTCGGCGAGGTGCAGATCTCCGTCGCCCTCCGGGAGACCCCGGACGTGAGCGGGCCTTTCCCGGGGAAGGCGTGAGTTCAGGCGGCCGCCGGGGCGCGCTCACCCCTCCCGCCGGCCAGGGCCCGCTGGTGGAGGAAGAGGAAGACGACGGCGGCGGCGAGGAGGGCGAGGGCGGCGGCGCCCAGGAGCACGGCCCCCGTGCCCCACGCCGCC
>JBBIPI010000135.1:0-4793 GCA_037442985.1 Clostridiales bacterium | reverse complement strand
AAGAAGGTGTGGTTGCCGATCTGGACGGTACGCGCCAGGGAGTTCCAGAAGGCGGACTCGCTGGCCGTGCGCACCAGGCGCATGTTGTTGAAGTAAATGGCCCCGTGGGTGGGGTCATGGCCGTAGAGGGCCTCCAGCGCCGCCTTCCTGGAGTCCTCCAGCAGGGGCAGGGAGAAGGCCTTGCCGTTCTTGATGACGGCGAACTGGCCGGGGGCGAGGATCACCTCCCGGATGGAGGAGCCGAAGAAGCGGGCCTTGACGCGGTTCACGATCACGGCGCCGACGGCCACCTTTCCCAGATAGGGCTCGTCGAACGCCTCGGCGTTGATCACCCGGGCCATCAGGTCCAGCTCCTCGTCCGTGTACGGGATCACGGGCGCCGACTCAGGTTGCGGTTCCGCAAGGCGCGCCCCGTCTGGCAAAGGGAGGTGGACCCGGGCGAGCTGCTGCGCGCCGTCCCACTCGACGCTGCCGCCTAGGGCCTCCACGGCGAAGCGCAGGGGGATGAACAGGCGATCCTCGAGGATCAGCGGCTCCTGGTCCAGGGTGACCTCCGTGTCGTCCCTCCAGGCGCGCCTGCTGCCCGCCACCAGCGTCACGGTGTGGCCGGGCGCGAAGGCGCGCACGGCGCGGGCGTCGGGATCCCAGAAGATCCTGGCGCCCGCGGCCTCGAAGAGCGGCCGCATGGGCACGAGGAAGCGGCCGGCCGGCGTCAGCCGGGCGTCGGGGAACTCCTGCTCGTTGATCAGCAGGCGCGGCTGCGGCGGGGCCTCGGCCCGCGCCGGGACGGCCGGTCCCGTCATCAGGGTCAGCGCCAGCGCCCAGGCGGCCAGGCGAAGGATGCGTTGCGCCATCATCACCCTCCTTTCTACCAGTTATACTTGGTCGGCCATCAGGAAAACCCTTCCCACGCTGCCCTGGCAATATGCGCCATTCGTTGACGCCGCGGCGGGCGCAAGCTTAAAATAGTTGGGTGCTGACCAGACGGCCGCGCGGAACCAACGACGTCCTCCCCGTCGAGGCAGCCCGCTGGCGCGCCCTCGAGTCCCACATCCACCGCCTCGCCGCCGCGTACGGCTACGGCGAGGTGCGCACCCCGCTCTTCGAGCATGCCGAGCTGTTCCAGCGCAGCGTGGGCCAGGACACGGACATCGTGGAGAAGGAGATGTACGTTTTCGTCGACCGCGCCGGGCGCCGTCTCGCGCTGCGGCCGGAAGGCACGGCGGCGGTGGTGCGGGCCTTCCTCGAGGGGGGCCTGAGCGCCGCGCCGCTCCCGGTCAAGCTCTACTACGCCGGGAGCGCCATGTTCCGTTACGACCGGCCGGAGGCCGGGCGGTACCGGCAGTTCCACCAGGCCGGGGTGGAGGTGCTGGGCAGTAGCGATCCGGCCGCCGACGCCGAGGTGGTCGCCCTGGCGGTCGACCTGCTGACCGGCTTGGGGTTGGGCGGGCTGGAGGTGCGGCTCAACAGCATCGGCTGTCCCCGCTGCCGCCCGGCCTATCGGGAGCGGCTGCGCGAGCACTACCGCCCCTACCTCGACAGGTTGTGCGAGGACTGTCGCCGGCGCTTCGACGGCAATCCCCTCCGCCTACTGGACTGCAAGGTGGACAGGGGGCCGGCGGAGGCGGCGCCCCCCCTCACCGCCTTCCTCTGCGACGAGTGCACGCGCCATTTCCGGGCGCTCCAGGGCTACCTGAACGCCCTTGGCCTGACGTACACCCTGGATCCGCGGCTGGTACGCGGTCTCGACTACTATACGCGCACGGTCTTCGAGGTGACCCACCCCCGCCTGGGGGCCCAGAGCAGCCTCTGCGGGGGCGGCCGCTACGATGGCCTGGTGGAGGCGCTGGGCGGCCCGCCCACGCCGGCCGTCGGCTTCGCCCTGGGCATGGAGCGGCTGCTCCTGGCCCTGGAGGCCGAGGGGCTGGCGCCAGCCGCGCCGGCCGGTCCCGACGTCTTCGTGGGTGCCGCCGGCGACGGGGTGAGGGCGGAGGCGATGGCCCTGGCGGCGCGCCTCAGGCGGTCGGGGCTGACCGTGGAGACCGACCTGAGCGGCCGCTCCCTGCGGGCCCAGCTCAAGCACGCCGCCCGCCTGGGCGCGCCCTTCGCCGTCCTGGTGGGCGAGGAGGAGTTGGCCCGCGGCGCGGCCGTCCTGCGGCACCTGGAGCGGGGCGAGCAGGAGGAGGTTCCGCTGGACCGGCTGGCTGAGCGGCTGGCCGGCCTGGTCGCCGGCCGGCGCGCTCGGGAGGGATCGGCAGGATGAGGCGCACCCACGGGTGCGGCGAGCTCCGCGAGGAGCACGTCGGCGAGTCCGTCTCCCTCTGCGGCTGGGTGCAGCGGGTGCGCGACCTGGGCGGGCTCATCTTCATCGACGTGAGGGACCGCAGCGGCGTCGTCCAGGTGGTCTGCGACCCCCAGCGCAACGCCGTCGCCCACCGGGTGGGCCGGACGCTGCGGGGCGAGTACGTGGTGGCCGTGCAGGGGCGGGTCGTCCGCCGCAGCCCCGACACGGTCAACCCGCGGCTGCCCACCGGGCGGGTGGAGGTGGAGCCCGAGCGCATCGAGGTGCTCAGCCGGGCCAAGACGCCGCCCTTCGAGATCGAGGAGGGCAGCGCCACGGACGAGCTGGTGCGCCTCCGCTACCGCTACCTGGACCTGCGCCGCCCGGACATGCAGCGCCACCTGATCCTGCGGCACCGGGTGGTCAAGGCGGTGCGCGATTACCTGGACGGGGCCGGGTTCCTGGAGATCGAGACGCCCATGCTGACCCGCTCCACCCCCGAGGGGGCGCGCGACTTCCTCGTCCCCAGCCGGCTCAGCCCGGGCGACTTCTACGCCCTGCCCCAGTCACCCCAGCTCTTCAAGCAGCTCCTCATGGTCGCCGGCCTGGAGCGCTACTTCCAGATCGCCCGCTGCTTCCGGGATGAGGACCTGCGCGCCGACCGGCAGCCCGAGTTCACCCAGATCGACCTGGAGATGTCCTTCGTCGGCGAGGATGACGTCATGGCCGTCACCGAGGGGCTGGTGGCGGCCGCCTTCCGGGCCGGGCTGGGCCTGGAGCTGGCGACCCCCTTCCCGCGCCTCACCTGGGACGAGGCGCTGGACCGCTACGGCAGCGACCGGCCGGACCTGCGCTACGGGATGGAGCTGCGCGACCTCACCGCCGTGGCCCGCACCTGCGGCTTCCGGGTGTTCGCGGAGGCGGCGGCCCTGCCGGACGGCTGCGTCAAGGGGCTCGCTGTGCCCGGTGGCGCCTCGTTCAGCCGCAGGGAGCTGGACGAGCTCACGGAGGAGGCCAAGGGCTACGGCGCCAAGGGGCTGGCATGGATGATCGTGGAGCCGCCGGAGGCCGCGGCGAGCGGTGCCGCGGTGCCCGCCGGCCCGGGCGCCGCGGTGCGCTCGCCCATCGCCAAGTTCTTCACGCCCGGCGAGCTGGAGGCCATCACCGGCGCCCTGGAGGCACGGCCCGGCGACCTGTGCCTCTTCGCCGCCGACCGCTGGCGGACGGCCGTGGAGGTGCTCGGGCAGATCCGTTCCTCCCTGGCGCGGCGCCTCGGGCTGGTGCCCGCTCCCGGGCCGGCGGCCGGGGACGGGCCGCGGGGGACCGACGCCTTCCGCTTCGTGTGGGTGACCCGCTTCCCCCTCCTGGAATGGGACGACGAAGAGGGCCGCTGGGTGGCCGTCCATCACCCCTTCACCGCCCCGGCCGAGGACGACCTGTCCAGGCTGGAGGTGGAGCCGGAACGGGTCCGCTCCCGTGCCTACGACCTGGTGCTCAACGGCGTCGAACTGGGTGGGGGGAGCATCCGCATCCATCGCCGGGACGTCCAGGAGCGCATGTTCCGGGCGCTGGGCATCGCCGAGGAGGAGGCACAGGCCAAGTTCGGGTTCCTCCTGGAGGCCCTCGAGTACGGGGCGCCACCCCACGGCGGCATCGCCCTGGGCCTGGACCGGTTGATCGCCCTCATGGCCGGGGTCGCCTCCATCCGGGACGTCATCGCCTTTCCCAAGACGGCCAAGGGCGCCGACCCGCTTACCGGAGCCCCGGGACCCGTGGAAGAGCGCCAGTTGCGCGAACTGCACCTGGTCGTGGTGCGGCCGGGGGAGTGACCCTCGCCCCGGCCGGCCCGCGACCACCTCGCCGGCGGCGTGCGCCGCCGGCTACCGGTCACAGCACCCCCTGGGCGCGGGAGCAGTCGTCGAAGTGACCCTGGTGGCCCCCGTCGCAGAAAGGCTTCTTCTGAGAACGGCCGCAGCGGCAGAGGTAGATCGTCCCCTCCGTGCTGAAGGCGTTCCCCTCGCCGTCCAGCAGCCGGGCGGGGCCACTGACCATGTACGGCCCCCGGTCCAGCACCTTGATGGTGACCTCGGCCATGCCCTTTCACCCCCTTACCAGGGTCAGGATAGCCAAGACACTTTCTAGTAGCAAGTAGTTATCTATTCGCGATTTAGTTTCCAAAAGGGAAGAGAAAGCACGTCGACGCCCCGAGGGTGCTCGACCGCCTGCACGCCCTTCCGCCAGGCCATCCAGCAACTGCATTCATAGCGGTTGCGCGCCTTGAAAAAGACTGTTCATTGCAAGCCTTGGACCAGTCCGGAAGGGAGGTTGGCAGGATGGCCCGTGGCCAAAAGGGGAACCGCGCGCTGGTTCGGGAGGCCGGTCCGGCCCTGGACCAGTTCAAGTACCAGGTCGCGCAGCAGATGGGCGTGCAGATCCCCCCGGACGGCTACTGGGGGGACATCCCGGCCCGCGTCAACGGCGCCGTTGGCGGGCAGATGGTGCGGCAGATGAT